>CALCPB010000931.1 GCA_937897665.1 uncultured Halomicronema sp.
GGCGGCGGTAGCTTCCGCGCGCCCAGCCGCACAATTTCTCCCTCGCGCTCCTACCGTGCGCCCACTGGCGGTGGCTACTATCCGGGAGGCGGGTTCGGGTTTCCCTTTTTGATGCCGCTGTTTGGCTTTGGCGGTGGCTTTGGCGGTCTGTTTACCATCATCTTGTTTGTTGGCCTCGCCAACTTCATCTTGCGGACGGTGCGAGAGATGGGCGACAGCAACGGCGGCGTCGAAGGCTTGGGCAGCAGCAACCCCACTGTTTCAGTGGCCAAGCTGCAGATCGGCCTGTTGGCTGAAGCGCGAGCGCTGCAGGACGACCTCAGCCGGATGGCGCTGTCGGCTGACACCTCTTCGTCGGCTGGCCTCACACAAGTGCTGCAAGAAGCCAGCTTAGCGATGCTGCGTCACCCCGAGTATTGGCAGTACGCTACTGCGACCACCGAATCGACCCGCCTGCTGTCGGCAGAGCAAAGTTTTAATCAGTTAGTCTTGGCTGAACGCAGCAAGTTTACTGGGGAAACGCTAACCAACGTCAATAACCGTTTGGCACAGGCGGCATCCCCGTCAACGACTGAATCAGGGGGCGATTTGGTCACCACTGAACCGGGCGAATATATTGTAGCTTCGGTCATTGTGGCCACCCAGGGCAAATTGAATCTACCCAAGATTTCGTCTCCGCAGGAGGTGCGTCAGGTACTGAGTACCTTAGGTGCCATTTCGAGCGATCGCCTGCTGGCCGTCGAGATTCTCTGGACGCCCCAAGCGTCTGGTGAAAGCCTGACGTCTGATGAAATGATTGCCGAATACCCACAGCTGACCTTGATTTAAAGGTTTAGGGCAATTTGCTTCGTATTGCATCATGTTGCCTGGGTCAATTGGCCCAGGCTTCTTTGTTAAAATGAGTGGCTGCAAGGCTGAGGACAGATTGGTGATGACAGTATCTCAGGTGGCGACGCCCAGTAATTCCGAGCCGAGTCAGGCTGGCGCAGCGGTCGATTTGCTGCCGATTGCGCAAAGCACCCGTGCCGCCGCCCAGCAGCTAGCCAGTTTGCCCACGGCGGCTAAGAGTCAGGCGATCGCCGCCATTGCTGATGCTCTGTGGGCCAGCCGAGAGACCATCTTGCAGGCCAACGTCGCCGATTGTGAAGCGGCGATCGCCGACAATCTGGCCAAACCACTCTATGGTCGCCTCAAGCTGGACGCGGTGAAGCTGCAGGGGGCGATCACCGGCGTCCGTGATGTCGCGAAGCTGCCCGATCCCATCGGGGTGGTCCAAATTCACCGCGAGTTAGATCAGGGGCTGGAGCTAAAACGCATCAGTTCACCGCTGGGCGTGCTGGGCGTCATCTTTGAATCTCGCCCCGATGCGGTCATGCAGATCGCCAGTCTGGCGGTGAAATCAGGCAACGGCGTCATTTTGAAAGGGGGCCGTGAGGCCGTCCGTTCTTGCCAGGCGATCGTCACGGCGATTCGTCAGGGGTTAACCGCCGTAGGGCTGCATCCCGATGCGGTGCAGCTCTTAACCACCCGTGAAGAAACCCGTGCCCTGCTGGCGTTAGAAGGGTATGTGGATTTGATTATTCCCCGGGGCTCCAACGCCTTTGTGCGCTTTGTGCAAGACCATACCCGCATCCCCGTCTTGGGGCATGCTGACGGCATTTGCCATCTCTACGTTGATCAGGCTGCGGATGTGGCCAAAGCGATCGCGATCGCCGTTGATGCCAAGGTCGGCTATCCATCGGCCTGCAACGCCATTGAAACGCTGTTAGTGCATCGGGCGATCGCGGCTCAGTTTTTGCCTTCAGCGGCAGCGGCCTTGCAAGCTCAAGGGGTCGAACTGCGAGGTGATCAGGCCGCGCAAACGCTCTTGCCCGCCATCGCTGCGGCCACGGCAGAAGATTGGGCAACGGAATATAGCGATTTGATTTTGGCCGTTAAGGTCGTGGATTCGCTAGCCGATGCCATGAACCACATCGAGACCTACGGCTCGCGGCATACTGAGGCGATCGCCACGGAAGATGCCCAAGCGGCCGAGACCTTTCGCAGCCAAGTCAATGCAGCGGGTGTCTATCATAACTGTTCGACCCGCTTTGCCGACGGCTTTCGCTATGGCTTTGGGGCTGAGGTGGGCATCAGCACCCAAACGATGCCGCCTCGCGGGCCGGTGGGTTTAGAAGGGCTTGTCACCTATAAATATCACCTCGTTGGCGACGGTCACATCGTAGCGACTTACTCAGGGGCAGCCGCGAAGCCTTTTACCCACCAAGATTTGCTGTAGCCTTCAGGGATGTCTCCCCCAGCTTCCTCATCGCCGCAGCTAGACCAATTTCTCGCTCTGATCGCAGCCAAACTGCCCGCCCTAAACGCATCGATGGATTGGCAAATCCTAGGATGCGCCCAATTCACTGGCCGATCCCTAAACCATCGTCACACTCTCTTCCTTCTAACCGGAATGCTCTGCCCTGTATGGATACGCTTTACATCAACGATATTCGCGCCTATGGCTACACCGGCGCTTTCGCTGAAGAGAATGTCTTAGGCCAGTGGTTTCGTGTCGATCTC
>CALCPB010000932.1 GCA_937897665.1 uncultured Halomicronema sp.
AATTTTGGGGCCATTGGGTAGGTGACCGTTGCCCAGGCGAAACTCATCGCAACCGCGCCCACCCGTGAAGCGATCGCCCACGTCAGCATCGATCAGCACATCATCGCCACTGCCGCCATTGAGGTCATCTTGTCCGGCTCCGCCGTTGAGCTGATCGTTGCCCGCGCCCCCGAAAAGCGAGTCATTCCCCGCTTGACCGCTGAGAGTATCATCGCCGTCACCGCCGAGGAGAAAATCACTACCAGCGCCGCCGATCAAGCTATCGTTACCCTGAGCGCCCAAGAGGCCATCGTCGCCCGCCCGCCCGTTGAGCCAATCGTCGCCTTGACGCCCGATCAAAACATCGCGATGCGCTTTCCCGATCAGGCGATCGTCGCCCGCCTGACCCAAAACCAGGGTGTACGCACCGCACGGGTAGTTATCGCCCTGGCTGGGGTCGGCTATTAGCAAATCTTCGACCACCGGTTCTACAGAGGCCATGAGTGGGCCTGTCGCTTGACCTCGATTATGAGTTGAGGCAAGAGTCGCTGCTGCAAAATTTTCGTTCAAAGATGTCTTTATCCAGGAGATTTCAACGTCATTATTGAATTGCGAAAGGCCGATCTCATCCATCACATAAGCACCATAAACATTCGATCGCTCACCATCATCACCCCAGCTAAAAAAGGCGTCTGCATAAGCGAAAGTTGCTCCATACTAAGCAAGTATTGAATCCTTTAAATCAGCCGATTGGGTAAACAATTGGCTGGTTTGACAAATGCTAAAAGCGACTCCGAAAGGCAATACGAAAATTGATCGAGTGACGTTTTTCACAATTTAGTGATGTCTGGCCAGGTCTTTTGTAGGTGCGACTATGCCAAAAGTCAACAAGATTTTGTCAGGTACTGAAACCGAGTGACTTTGACACGTCGACTCCGGTTTTGTCCGCAGACTTCATCTCAGAGAGTGCTGTAGTAATCTCCCAGTGAGCATGGCGTGAGCACGTTGAGAAATAGTTCTAGATAGGGCCGCGATCGCCCAAAAATGACTAACTGGAGGATGTGCGATCGCCCTCACCTCTCGGTATGGTGGCGCTATTCGCAATGTCCATTTTTAGAAAATCGCAAGACAATCGGAGCGGTTACCCATGGTTCCTTATGGTCAGTCAGGTTGGCCTTTGCGTCCGTTCGCCCGGCAGTTCCATCGCTACTGGCAACGGTGTAAGCAATACCTATCGCCCCCTGAATCTGATGATTATCTTCTGTGGCGGCACAAGTTTTTATATCAACGGCTCAGCTTTGGCCTCTGGATTGGCCTCATCTGTTTTGTGATCTCAGCTGGTCATGGCATTCAACTGTATGTGCTGGAAATTGATCAAATCCGCGACGATCTGGAGCGGTTTTATGAGGAACCTTGGCTAGCTGAGCCTCTACGAGACATTACGCTCATTGGTTTCTTCGTCATTGTGGGGCTGATTCTCGGTTGCCTGTGGCTACAGCGAACTCGCTTTGGCAAGCACTATCCTGCCGTGACGTTTCTGGTGTTTGCCTGCGCGGTTAACGGATTTGCGACTCAAATTATTTCTATGTTTTACGGCGTGCCGATTAAGCCCGACACGATTGTTTTTCTGGCCTTTGCCGTCTTATTGCCGTTGCGCTGGCGGCTACATTTGCTGGCCCAACTGCTGCCCATTGGTTTTTACATTATCGTGCTGCCACTGCTGGGGATTACCGAGCTGGGCAACGTCTCAATTTTTGGCAATATCTACAGCTTGGGAACCTTTATCGAATTAGGGTGGGTATGCCTGATTTGTAACGTCGGAGTTTTGGTTTATGAGCGGCTGCGGCGATCGGAGTTCGAGTCGCGGCGAGAGTTACAGATCTTTCTGCACGCGATTTCCCATGATCTGCGGAATCCAGTGATGGGAACCACGATGGTCGTCAAGAAGTTGACGGATCAAGCCGTTGATGGGCAAACCGTGGTACGCTTGCCGATTTTAGAACGGTTATTGCAGGGGAGCGATCGCCAACTGCAACTCATTAATTCTCTGGTTGAGGCCTACCATGCCGATAGTCAGGGGATGGTGCTGCATCGTCAACCGTTGGCCATTCACACCATTGTGGAAGCGGTGCTGACGGATGTTGCGCCCAAGCTCATGCAAAATCAGATCGATCTGCAAAACACGATTACCTCCGATTTGCCCTTGGTCAGTGCCGACTCGACCCATCTGTGGCGAGTGTTTAGTAATTTGATGGAGAATGCCCTAAAACACAACCCGCCTGGCATTCAAATCGTTTTAGAAGCTGAAGTCATCCAAAACATGACGTGTCCGGCATCCCGATTAGACAGCGATTTTTGGCCGCATCGCCGTGGCTGTAGGCGATCGCCGTTGAGTCAGTCCGGTTCACGGGCTCAACTTTCACCCGTGTTGCTCTGTCGCGTCAGAGATACCGGCATTGGCATTCCCCCTGAGCAGCGATCGCGGCTATTTGAACTCTATACGCGCGGTAAGCGGGCGCGTTACATGCCAGGCCTAGGATTGGGCCTGTACGTTTGTAGACAAATCATTACGGCCCACGGCGGCGATATCGGCATTGCTAGTCCGGCCGAACAGGGCACCGTGTTTTGGTTCACCTTGCCCCTCGCCGAGACAAAAGGTTGACTAATCGAAACGGGCCGAGTAGGCCTGAGAATACACGGTGTCTTTGCCTTTAGCTTGCTTAAGAAAGTGGATATCTAGACCCGGCAGTGCCGTACGATATAAAGCAGTCCAAAGCGTGCCGCCGATGATCGATCCATCCTCGTCTAGGGCGCTTATCCGTACGGCCTCGGCAGCACGCCACAGCCCCTGATCGTCATCCAAGTCTTTGTGAAGATGAGATCCTAAGGTCACCAACCGCTGCCTTGATTCTTCCTCATGTCCTTCTTTTGCTATGGCGTGATGCAGTGATGAAAGGTAGTGATTGGTACAGAGGAGCGGCTGAGATTTTTCCCGCCGCACAATACCAATCCCTGATGTCTCGTTCCACTCCAGTACGGCAGCGTTCCCATTGCGATCGCCGATGATGTAGTGGCATGGGATAAAAACTGTTTGCTTCGGCATTGCAGAAAAGAGGGCAATCGCCTCCTCAACCGTCGCACAACTTTCCAGCAAAATGCGGGGAACAGTGATTTCGTCAAAGGCGTCAAAGCCAGGCTCCACAAACTGCGCCGCTCCATTACTGACAGCCAGAAGGGCAATACAAAAACCGCGATCGTTGATGCCGTCAAAAGCACTCGTAAACAGATCCGTCGCAACTACAGCAATACTGCGAAAACCTGTCTCTGGTTCAATCGTCATCAGGTAGACCGGATCGATCATCGGTCTGGCTTCAGCAACGGTAGCTCCCAACAGCTCAGGAAATGAGCGCAGCGTAAAATCGAAATTTCGCACCAGAAAACCACCGTTTTTTTCGCCTAGAAAGGCAGCGGAGCAGGCAAAGGGGGGCGGTTCTTGAACTAGCGGCAGCGAATAAGGATACAAGGCTTGGCGATCGCGACCAAAATAATTGGCAACCCCAGCCGCCCTCTCCACCAGCACAGGACAGTAGCGCGATAACAGCCTCTGCTGCGCCTGCAAATCAGTCTCGGCGATTGGGGTTGCGGTTAGGTCCACATCATGGTGCTCCTGCGCCACTCGTGCTAAGTCTTCGCCGATTTCAATCTGGGTGCCCCGCAATCTCAGAGTGAAAAGATCGAAGGGGCTTTCAGGGTAAAACTGGTGTTGAATCAACTTCGCTATCATCGAACCTGCCTCGAAATTGATAATGAATGGTGCGATTTCGCCATCGTTATGCCTGCTGTAAATCCTTCGCTCCACAATA
>CALCPB010000933.1 GCA_937897665.1 uncultured Halomicronema sp.
CACGAGCAATACTGACCATTCAATACTCTGTAGCGCTCGGGTCGGCGAACAACAGCCCGTCACCAGCATCAAAATCGCCGCCACCACTGCTGCTTTGAGCATACTCAACCAGCCCAACCCGGCTAAGACGACCATGAGCGACAGGATGACGATCGCGATCGGGGCTTTGGCATGGCGGCGCGGTTCCGAATCGGGGAGATCACTCACCAGATAAAAATCGCTGGAAACCCGCTGACGCTCTAAAAATTGGGGATGGGTTTCGAGCAGCAGCGTATCTCCAGGGCGGAGGCGAATGTCGCCAATTTTGCCCTGCAGGCGTTCACCGTTGCGGGCCACCGCCAAGACCACCGCGTTGTAGCGTGAGCGAAAGCGGCCCTGGCGAATCGTCTGCCCCACCAACGAACAGGTGTTAGAAACCACCGCCTCAATCAGCCGCCGTTCGGTGCGCGGCGTATCGAGCTTAAACACCTGATCGGTCGCTGGGTTCAAGCCCCGCAAGCGATGTAAATCGACAATAGAATCCACAATTCCTACAAAAATTAGCTGATCATCTTCTCGCAGGGTTTCCCGCGGGCTCACCGCCGGTAGAATTTGTGCTCCTCGGGCAATTTCGGCCAGATACAGGCCGGGTAAATGGCGCAGACCGGCTTGTTCAACCGTTTTGCCCGCAAGGGGACTGCGGGGTGCTACCACCATCTCGACGGTATATTGCCGCATGTCATCGCGTTCGCCCATCACCGGCTTCCGGTTCGGCAACAGCCACCGCTGCCCTACAAAGAGATACACCAGCCCCGCGATCGCACAGGGCAACCCCACCGGCGTCACGTCAAAAATGCCGAGGCCGGGATGATCGGTCGCTTCGATCAGCAGCCCGCTGACGACTAAATTGGTGCTGGTGCCAATGAGCGTGCAGAGGCCGCCAAAAATGGAAGCGTAGCTCAGCGGAATCATCAGTTTAGAGGGGCTGATCCGCAGTTTGCGACACCAGTCACTCACTACGGGAATAAACATTGCCACCACGGGCGTATTGTTCAAGAACCCGCTTAAGAGCATGACCGGCACCGTCAGTCTGACGTAGGTGGTCAGGCGACGCTTCGGTAGCCCCAATACCTGCTGCGACACCCACTCTAGGGCACCAGTTTGCTGCAGACCGGTGACGACAAAATACAGCACCCCCACAGTGACCATGCCGTCATTGCTAAAACCTTTGAGCGCGGCGGGCGTCGAGAGCACACCGCTGACATACAAAATCGCGACTGCGCCTAAGAAGACAATTTCCGCCGGTAAGGCGGTAACGGCATTGAGGCCAAATGCCACGGTGATGAGGCTCAAGGTCAGCCAGCCCTGCCAACCCAGACTGATGAGGGGAGAGTTAGCCGCCGTCAGATGGAGCAGGGCGATCGCCAAACATCCCACTAAGCCGATCACTAAAAAGACTAAAGCTTGCTTCTGTCGCCGTCGAGACCACCACTGTCGAAACGCTCGCTCCGTCTGCATAAACTTGCTCGTACTACGGCTGTGAACACTATCGTGCTTGACTCAAAGTTGCCCAAAGTCAATTCTTATTCTCTGTAATTCAATCTCAATCAAGCGCTTTTCGTGACATCGCTTAAGGCGATGGAGCCACGCTGAGTAGAAAGCCCTCTGAAGATTTTGCCCGGAATCGTCAAACAGGCACGCAAAATCGGCAGATCCCGCGGCTCCACTTCAAAACTTCACACCCCATTAAGGAAATATCAGGAAGCAAAGGCTGCAGAAAAACCCAGGAGCCACATTCGCAATTCAACCGCCCCCGAGGCTTGGCAAACACAGGGGACTAATGCGTGGGTTGAAGAGTCTTGATTGGGCAGACAACCATTTGAGCGATCTCGCAGTAGTTGCGGTGCCATCTGGGCGAAGGATGGAGCGGTTGTCCTTGGGACAGACAAGAAGCAACAATGTGGATAATTGAAAAGCGATCGCGGTAAAAGGCAAGACGATATCCAAAGCCTTATCAAGCTTCTTCTTTAGGAAAGACAACATCCTCATAAATTTGTGACACAGAAACCTGGAGACTCACACTCTCCAGAAGTAAACCTTCATGGGCAGTAGAAACGTCCGAGACATCCGTTACCGTATTCACCAATTCCCAATTGCCCCGTTCATTTCGGCGGTAGCATTCCACCATAAAACGGTCAGGATCAATCAAGACATATTCTTGTAGCGTTTCAATTTGGCGGTAATGTCGAAACTTCAGCCCGCGATCGCGGGCTTCTGTAGACTCAGACAGCACCTCAACGACCAAGCAAGGAAAACAAATATAGTTACGGGCAGCGCGATCGCGACTGTCACACGTCACAGTCACGTCGGGATAATAGAATGGCCCGTCGTCAGAAACTGCCACCTTGGCATCACCGCTTAAAACCTTGCAATTTTGTCCCCGCAGATGAGGCTTGAGTAGCGCGACTAAGTTGACAGCAATTTGGTTGTGAGGAATTGTCCCCCCGGTCATCGCCATGATTTGACCGTTAACGTATTCGTACTTAAAAGGCTGCTGCGCTTCCCAAGCTAGATACTCAACAGGAGTCAGTAGAGGCTGGGGTTGAGCGACCATATTTTTTCTCCCAGTGGCCAACACATCGCTTATTTAGCTTGATTCTATCGATCTTCTAATGCGGAAAAGCCAATTTGGGCCATTGAGCATGAAGTTGATAGGCCATCCCAGACTGAGTGAGGCGTTTCAGGTGAGATGTGATGCGGGAACACGAGCAAGTGAAACAGAGCACCGCCCGCTCGATGAGGAAAAGGGCGATCGCTCTTCAGGCAGCCTAGCGTCAACGTGGGCGGTGATGGGATTGAGCATTAGGCGATCGCCACCGCCCCACCCCGACGCAGATCACCCGCCCCATGCAGGGCCCCAGTCTCATCGCAAGCCACCGCATTGACCCCGCCAAAAAACATATTTTGCTGCTGCCAGGCGATCGCTTCCGTTGTCTCTGCCGGCTGGGTCCGCGCCACAATGTCAGGCGCATAGCCCGGTTCCGTATGCAATGTACCGCGCTCCCAATGCAGACGCGGGGCCATGATGGCATCGGTCAACGGCATGTCAAAATCCAATGCGTTAGAAATCACTTGCAAAATCGCCGTTCTAATGCGGTTAGAGCCCCCCGAACCCAACACCAACTGGGGTCGCCCATCTTTGAGAATCAGGGTTGGAGCCATCATCGACGAGATCCGCTGATTCACCGTCCATTGGTGAAAGCCGTGGGGATGTAGATCCTCTTCGCCCAGCATATTGTTGACCATAATCCCCGTGTGCGGAATCACGTAAGACGACCCCTCCCCATTAGACGTCGTCACACTGGCCGCATTGCCCTCCGCATCGATCGCGCTCACGTGGGTCGTACTACCTAGCCGATTCACTGTGCCCTTGAGAGTTTCCTGATAGGGCCACAGCTGCTCATCAGCCAAAAACGCAGCGGCCACCCCCGGTTCATACAGCCGATTGTCGTACCCCTGCCGACGTGCCGCATTGGTCAAAGCCATCACATTGGTCAAGCTGGTCAAATGCTCGGGTGAGCCATAGGCCATACGATGCAGGTCAATCTGCGACAACAGCTTCAGGGCAAACCCAATCAGCGCCCCCCCAGAACTTGGGGGCGGGTTCGTTACCACCGTTGCATTTCGATAGCGCAGACTCAGCGGCTGGCGCTCTATCACCTGATATTGCTGCAAGTCGGCTCGCGTCAGGTAGCCGCCCGCCGTTTGGCAATCTTGGGCAATTTGCTGAGCGATCGCGCCCTCATAAAAAAAAGCTGCACCGTGCTTCACCAGCTGTGTCAGAGCCTCCGCAAAGGCCGGCATGCTCAGGGTATCCCCCGCCGTCAGCAGCTGTCCGGCAGGCGCATACAGACTGCGTACCGCCTGGGAGGCGGTCAAAATCGGTTTCAGTACGGTATACACATAGGCCAAAAAAGGGGTTACCGTCACCCCCGCTTGGGCATGGTGAATCGCGGGCTCAGCGATCGCCGCCAAGGGCAAGCGTCCCAACCGGTCATGCACGTGCAGCAACCCGGCGATCGCCCCGGGCACGGCCATTGAACCCAGGCCAATGTGAAACTCTTGCACCGTGGCGCCAAAGTTAGCGTGGATCGGGTAAAAATCAGGCGCTCGGCTCAAACGATTGCGGCGAGGCGTTTGTGTAAAAAAATCAAACAGGCGATTTTCACCCGCTGCCGTGTGCGCCAGCAAAAAGCCCCCGCCACCGGCAGACGTTAGTACCGATTCCGTCACCCAGGCCGTCATCACGGCTGCGATCGCGGCGTCAAAGGCGTTGCCCCCCTGCTTTAACATGGCGGCTCCGGCCTCCGCCGTGAGGGCATGCCCCGCTGCCACCACGCCCCGGCTCGGCACCTGAAGATGAACCATCGCTACCGTTGCTACCTCGCTGGAGTAAATGTTGACCAGTCCGCTGGCGACACCGCACAAAGGATCAATCCCATGCCGTGCAAGCAGTCTGGTTTGCAGTCTGGCCTGATCGAAAGGTGACTGCGACAAAACAATGCCTCCTACTCTACCGCTATGTATCGAACGACGGATAGTCGCGGGGGCAGGTGCCTACACCGTTTACCCAACCCACCCACTAGGGCGGCGCTGAGACTCAATCGCTCAGATTTTGCCATCGAAAATGCGCCGATCTGAGCTATCTTTATTAAACGGTTCTTGCAATCCCTCTGAGCACCGTAACCTTCCCACGCGGATGTGGTGGAATTGGTAGACACGCACGCTTGAGGGGCGTGTGGCTTTGCTGTGCGAGTTCGAGTCTCGCCATCCGCATTAAATCGATGGCAGTTGCTTCTGTAAAGCGGTATGTTTGCCCTTCTAACAAGTGGCTTCTCCGTCTTTACTCACATGATTTTAGGTAGCCTTTCTGCAGTTCTCGGGCGATTTGTGGAGCCAGCCAACTCGGCTGAATAACTCGCATATTAGCGCCGTATTGCAGAATTCCCTGGCGAAACTAGAATCAGGAGTCTTCGGTTTATCCTGAATGCTAATTCTAATGTTTGTAATGTTAAAAGAGCGAGAGACAGTTATGTTCATTGTCTTCCGTCCTGTGCAGCGAAACTATACAGCGAACGTCTCTGGTATTCAATGTCTTTTAGGCTGGCTGAGTCGTTAGGAGCCTGACCAATAGTTTGGTTTAGCGTGTTTTTCTGTTGATGACTGCCGTTTATGCGGTTAAATGCGCCAGTTGGTTTTTACTCAATACAAATTCCGATAGAGAGTTCTGGTTGAATAAAGGCCTAGCGTCTTGTGTAAATCCACTTTTGCCTGATCTCGCGAATCGGCCTTGCCGATCATCTTGTCAGAATTAGGAAAGGTTGCTGTGTGTTTTGGATCACACACAGGCAGAGCGTGAAGCCATAAAACTAGAGATAAAACAATATTTTTAAGTCGATGAAAAACTGTCCTAGCTTCAGCAAAAGCTAGGTTTGAGTTGCCGATGTTTTTTAAGGGAGCTGCTTTGAGTAGTTTCCTGAAAATTTGGTTTCTAAAGCGATGACTATTTTTAGTCTATTTCAGGTAGTGCTTCTTGTCGGGAACATGTCCAGAGAGCAATGTTATCTCTGGACACAGGGATTAATTGGGTTGCATGCTACGTCTGATGCGATCATTGCCCTCGCCTATTTTTCCATGACAGTAACGCTTTTCCACTTCACACGTCGTGAATGGAGCGTACCAATTAGAAAGATTCTTTTCCTGTTAGCTGTGTTCACTCTGGCTGGCGGTGCGACACATTTGCTGGAAATTTGGACACTCTGGCACCCAATCTACTGGGCTTCTGGAGGATTGAAAGCGCTCATAGCATTGGTAATGGTCGGACTTATCGGTTTAGCCTGGCCATCGATAGGTCTACATCAGCTGGACGAGCTGGTTTCGCATGAAAAAGCGTTAGAGGCAGAAGTTGCACAACTCCGAGATGTTGCCGCAGCTTTAGAGGAGAGTCAGCTCCGTTTTAACAGTGCTTTTGAATATGCAGCTATTGGGATGGCAATTGTCTCTTTGGAAGGCGCATGGTTAGATATCAACAACTCGCTCGGTAAATTAGTTGGCTATACGGTACAAGAGTTGAAGACTAAGACGTTTCAGGACATCACTCATCCAGATGATCTAGAAACAGACTTGGCATATCTTCAACAAATGCTCAAAGGTGAGCAGTTGACCTATCAGGTGGAAAAGCGCTATTTCCATAAGCAAGGCCACATTGTTTGGGTTCTGCTCAGTGTTTCCTTGGTTCAAAATTCTGAGGGAAAACCCTTATACTTCGTTTCCCAAATTCAGGATATATCTGCACGCAAGCAAGCTGAAGAAGCGTTACTTGAAAGTGAAGCAACAAATCGAGCAGTTTTTGAGCAGGCTGGAATTGGAATTAATCAAGCTGATCCCGAGACTGGAATTTATATTCGAGCCAATCAACGCTTCTGTGAATTGCTCGACTATACGCACGACGAACTCAAACAGCTCACCTATCAAGAAGTCACACATCCAGAAGGTCGTGCCCGAAACATTGAGCAGATTCATCAAGTTTTAGGCGGTACAAGAAAATCTTTCACCCAAGAAAAGCGCTACATTCGTAGGGATGGAACCTGTGTATGGGTAGAGATAACAGTTTCCAGGATTTGTAGTGACCAAAACCACATTATTTCCTATCTAGCTATCGTTCAAGATATTAATGATCGGAAAGCGACTGAAATCACTCTTGCCACTAAGACAGAGGAGTTAGATGGTTTCTTTTCACTGGCTTTAGACTTACTCTGCATTACCAGCGCCAGTGGGTATTTTCTTCGACTTAATAGTATATGGGAGCAAACGCTAGGTTATCCCTTATCAGAGCTCGAAGGAACTGAATTAATCAGTTATGTACACCCTGATGATGTGGCGGACACGTTGTATGCCGCCTCTCAGCTAGAAGCTGGTGAACAGGTAGTCAATTTTATTACTCGCTACCGTTGTTCTAATGGTTCATATCGCTGGATTGAATGGCGGAGCCGCCCAAGTGGCGAACTGGTTTATTCAGCGGCGCGAGACGTTACTGAGCGGGTGCAGGCAGAAGAAAGCTTGCCTCAGTTGTCTGACAGCCTAGACTTGGCCATAGCGTCCAAGGACATTGGCATTTGGGACTGGAATGTTGGGCAGAATACTTTCCTCTGTGACCAACGGACCCAGGAGCTATACGACGTTAACCCAGACTGCTGCAACAGTCTTTATGAAATGTGGGCTGACCGGCTCCATGGTGCTGATTATGCTGCCGCAACAACTGCTTTGCAATTGGCCATCGAAGGGCAGCAGGATTTTAATCAGGAACTTCGAGTCCTTCAGGCTGACGATACTGTCCGCGTTGTTAGAGCCGGCGCACTTATCCAGCGTAATGCTCAAAACCGCCCCAAGCGAATTATTGGGATTAGCTACGATATTACTGAGCGCAAGCGTGCGCAAGCGCTGGTTCGACAATATGCAGCTCAGCTAAAGGCTTCTAATCAGGAGCTAGAAGCTTTCGCCTACTCCGTCTCTCATGACCTCAGAGCGCCTTTGCGGGCAATTGATGGTTTTAGCCAAGCGCTCCTTGAGGACTATGGAGAACGTTTTGATGCAGAGGGGCAAGATTACTTTGATCGTATTCGTAAGAATGTGGCTCGTATGGGCCTCCTCATTGATGAGCTGCTGAGACTATCCCGGGTCTCTCGTTCGAAAATCAGCTATACAGGTGTCGATTTGGGCATGCTAGCCCAAGACCTGATGCAGGATTTGCAGGCTTCTGAACCTGGGCGGCACGTCGAGTTTGTAAATGCCTCTACAGGTATCATCCAAGCTGATGCCACTCTCATACAGGTCGTTCTGCTCAATCTGCTACAAAATTCCTGGAAATTTACGAGCCATCACGCTACTGCCCGTATTGAATTTGGCTTAGTCCCTGAGTCAGAGGAGCCAACTTACTTTGTTCGAGATGATGGCGCTGGCTTTGATATGACATACGCCAATCAGCTCTTTGGGGTCTTTCAACGCTTACATAGGGCGGATGAATTCTCCGGTACAGGTATTGGACTGGCTACCGTTCAAAGAGCTATTTCCCGCCATGGCGGACGAGTATGGGCGGAAAGCACTATCGAAGAAGGCGCAACGTTCTATTTCACTGTCCCTAGCATAAATCTTGAGAGAGCTTCTTAAATCATGGCCTCCTTACGCCCGATTGTATTAGTTGAAGATAATCCTGATGATGAAATGCTGACCATGCGGGCGCTGCAGCGCAGTAAGTTGAAGAACCCAATTCTGATTGCCAGAGATGGGGCTGAAGCTTTGAACACCATATTTGCTGCAGATCCGCTACCCAGCGTGGTTTTACTGGATTTGAAATTACCTAAAGTAAACGGTTTAGAGGTTTTGCGCCATCTCAGGGCTGATGCTAGAACTCGACTGTTGCCTGTAGTGATGCTGACCTCATCGACTGAAGAACAGGACATCGTTGATAGCTATTACCTAGGCGCAAATAGCTATGTGCGGAAGCCCGTGGAGTTTAGTCAGTTTACCGAGGCTGTGATTCAGTTAGGGCTGTATTGGGTGCTCGTCAGTGAACAGTTACCTGAGGAAGTGTAACTATGAGCGAGGCCCTTAACGTTTTAATTATTGAAGACTCAGAGGATGATGCACTTCTCGTTGTTCGAGCATTGCGCCGGGGCCAGCTGAAACCCAACTGGGAGCGCGTCCAAACAGCTGAGTCGGTCTACGAGATGCTGACCACCGGCTCATGGGATATTGTGCTCTCCGATTACAATTTACCCGGATTTGATGCTCCTGCAGCGCTAGAAATCGTTAAGCGACTCCAGCCTGAACTCCCATTTATTGTTATTTCGGGAACTATCGGCGAAGAACGAGCTGTCGCAATGATGCGCTTAGGAGTCAATGACTATCTGATGAAAGATAGCTTGGCTCGGCTACCAGAAGCCGTGCGACGCGAAGTGCAAGAGGCTCAAAATCGAGTTGAGAATCAGAAAACCAGAGCTGAGTTGAATCAAAGCAAGGCCACAAGCAGCGCAATTATTAATGCGATTCCTGATCTATTAATGAGCATGGACCGCAGTGGCCATTATCGCTATATGGGTAATAGTGCTGGGATTAATAGCATATGTCCTTACGATGAAAATGCTGTTTTTTCAGTCAATAAAACATTGCCACCAGAGATGGCTGAAAAACGTCTTGCGGCAGCCTCAAGGGCTTTGGATACAGGAGTGTTACAGGTTTATGAACAAGCGCTACAGATAGATGGTATCGATTGTTACGAAGAGGTTCGAGTCGCTCCGCTAAACGACGATCAGGTCTTGATTATGGTTCGTGATGTTAGCGATTGCAGGCGAGCAGAGAATGGCTTACGTGATGCAGAAGAGCGCTATCGCAATATGTTTCAGGGGGCATTGGTCGGAATTTATCAGAGCACACTCAGTGGCCAGTATCTTGAAGTTAACCCAGCACTTGCAAAAATTTACGGCTATGACTCTCCACAGATACTTAAAGCAGAAATAACAAATATTGATCAGCAGATATATGTTGATCCATTAGCGCGAAAAGATCTGTTGCGTGAAATTCAAAAGAATGGCAGCAGCATTAGTTTTCAGTGCCAAGTCTTTCAAAAAGATGGTCGCAAAATTTGGATTAATGAAACTGGAAAATTCATTATGAACTCCAATGGCGAGCCTCTATATTATGAAGGATTTGTGCAAGATATTACGACTCAGAAGGAGTCAGAGCTTACTCTCAGGCGGCTAGTCACTGGCACAGCTGCTTTCACTGGAGAAGCATTCTTTCCAATATTAACGCGCTGTCTTGCAGAAGTGCTTGATGTACGCCATGCCATTATTGCTGAGTACGAAAATAACTCCCTGAATCCGCTATCTTTTTGGTCAGACAAGGCACGTCAGGAGTCATGCTCGCTACCATTGAATGCCTCATACTGCTGCCAAGAGACCTTAAAAAGGCAGTTCTTTAAGCATGCCATTAAAAAAACTGATAACCCTACTGACACGATATTGCACACCCACCTAAATTCTAAAGGCTTTATAGGCATTGCATTACTCAATTCAGACTTGCGACCTATTGGAC
>CALCPB010000934.1 GCA_937897665.1 uncultured Halomicronema sp.
GAACGGATTTGCCAGCTAGTCCAAACATAGTCAGTTAAGTAAAAAACAAGAGAGTCATACTCTAAAGAGTATGACTCTAAGCCACCTTTCTCTTGTATCAGTCTAGCTCTTTTTTTTGCTTGCTCCAGTGCTCTTTGATATTCTCGAGTTCGCCCACTAAAAAGAAAGAAAAAAAAGGATTTTGCGGCTATTCTGTTTGCTCTTCGCGAAAAACTTTTGCTCATATTGAACGAAAAAAAGCGTGTAAATACTTCGGGAGCAATCATACTACTTAGTTCCAAACATCCGATCGCCCGCATCCCCTAACCCCGGCAAGATGTAGCCGTGCTCATCCAACCGCTCATCAATGGCTGCAGTGAAGATGGGCACGTCGGGGTGTTCGGCGTGAAAGTGGGCGATGCCTTCGGGGGCGGCGAGTAGGCAGACGAACTTGATGGACTGGGGCTGGGTTTCTTTGAGGCGATAGACGGCGGCGACGGCAGAGTTGCCAGTAGCGAGCATCGGATCAACCACCAGCATGTCTCGCTCAGCGACATCGGCAGGCACCTTGAAGTAATACTCCACCGGCACGTAAGTTTTGGGATTGCGATAGAGGCCAATGTGGCCCACCCGCGCCGAGGGCATCAGCTCTAACATGCCGTCCAAAATGCCTTGTCCGGCCCGCATGATGGAAATCAGCACCACCTTTTTACCCGACAGCATAGGCGCGTCCATGGTGGTCATCGGGGTTTCGATCGCCACCTTTTCGAGAGGCAAATCGCGGGTGACTTCGTAGGCCAGCAGCATACTGATTTCTTCGAGCAGTTGGCGAAACTTGGCGGTGCTGGTGTCTTTTTGGCGCATCAGGGTCAGCTTGTGCTGAATCAGCGGATGGTCGATCAGCGTAACGGAGGGCATAGGGGTGTGAGGGTGGTTGGTTGTGTTGCAGGGGCGAGGCATTCCGTGAATACCATTTCGGAAGCACCAATATGATACTTACGGAATGCCTCGCCCGTACGGGATGGGATAAAAGACGGAGCCGTCGCTTTGAATCGTGATGGGGGGCGCACCGGTATCGGGTCGCAGGTGTTTGGCGATGCGACGGCCAGCGGCCCAGGTGCCCCCCTCCAAAATTTTGATCAGGGGGAGTTCCTCAGGCGTCTGTTTGAGCTGACGACGGACGCGATCGCCCAATAAATCCAGCAAGCTAATCGTCAGCGCCCGCCATTCCACCACGACGGGTGAACTGGGTCGGTGCGATGCTTCGGTGACGGCAGGATGTTTCGGCACGAGCAAGCCCAAATCAACCATCAGGCCGCCGTTGCGATATTCAGCCAGACCCGTCAGCGCATTGAGATTTTGCACCGTCAGCCCCGCGGACTGCAGCGGTTCCACCAGAGAATAGGTGAGCCACTGCGACAGCTTATGAAAGGGCACCAGATTGCTGCCAGGGCCAGTTTGGGGCAAGGCAGGATGGGGCCAAACGTCGCCCAGGTTGGTGTCGGCGATCGCCACGCGACCCGGCCAAATCGTCCCAAAGCTTTCCAGCACTTCCGTCAGCAGCGTGTCGGCGGCCAAAGTAGACCCAAAAGTGGTTTGCCAATAGTCCAGCAGGTGACCGGGGTGGGCGGGCGCGCCAAACCGGGTGGGCTGAGCGGCCAGCGTTTGCCCCAACTGATGCAGTAGGCGCAGCCGGCCCGCAAGGCCAACCAGGGGCTTATCGACGCTGACTTGAAAGAGCGCCGCCAGATCAGCCTCAGTCAAGTTTTGCAAACCCACCGCATCGACCTGATAGGGCGCGGCGGCATCAGAGGAAAAGCATCCCGCTTGGAAGCCCCGCAAACTGGCCACGGCCAACCCTTCCGAACGACCAATCACCTGGTCAGCTGCAGCGTCATGGTAGCGCCACTGGCTCCCGGCTCCGGCGTCGAGCAGCACGCTGACGATCGCTAAATCCAGCCGCGATCGCGCCGCCGCTTCGACTGATAAGCCCTGCAGAGCTTCATCCAACGCTGCCAAACGCGCCTCACCACCGGCATCAAAATGTCGCCAGCGGCTGTGAAACGGCACGTCAAAATCGGGATACAGTTGCTGGGTCGTGGCGACCACATAGGCCGCTACGTCATCCAGCTGTGAGAGATCACAGGCAAAATTTTCGAGCTGATCTGCTGCACAGAGGTCAAATAGCTGCTGGCAGCGATCGCGAATGGCTTGGGGTTGCCGCAGCGTCGCGATCACAGCTTGTTCTTCCGGCGTCATCAGGCCTCCTCGTATTGCCGACCGATGGTTTTCGC
>CALCPB010000935.1 GCA_937897665.1 uncultured Halomicronema sp.
GAAGAACTGGCCACCGAGGGGCTCGATCAGGCCCAGACGGAAGCCTTTTTGCAACCTCGCAGTCTGGTTGTGCGTCGAGGTACTCGGGTGGATGAAACGACGGTGCGAGGCGTGGCGATCGCCTTCGACCTAGCCAATTTACTCCCGCCCCTACCGCTCGACTTTGTCATTGGCCCCAATACTGGCGGGGGCACCCCGCTGGCACCGGGGGAAAACGGCACCGTGGGCGGCGTTTTTCGCACGCGCCCTGACCGCACCCTCGTGACGTCTTTTGAAAATCAGACGTTTTTAATTGACAGCACACTGGTGCCCGATATCACAGTGTTGGACAACCTGTCTGAGGGCCAAAACGAAAATGCGACAGGAGAATCGGAGCCTGACGCCACTGCCACCGCCGCAGTTTTGGAGATTTGTGATGAGAACGCCGGAGAACCGGAGGAACGCTGTGAAGATGACAGTGAATAGCCGCGCTCAAACGGACGGGGTTGGCGCTGCTTTCTCGCATTGTCCCAACTTCCCGCTCGAATGGGGATGACGTGATCGTAAGTAAACGAAAATTCCTCTGGCCTCTGGTGCTATCGCTGCTCGCGACTGCCCTGGTAGCGGTTGTCGGCTCGTTGCCTGCCGGACTAGCGATGTCCCCGCCCCTGACGCTCGCGCAAGCGGCTGAACCCAGCGCGAGTGAGGCGTTTCAAGCGGGTATGGCGGCCTTTCAAGCCAACGACTATGAGACCGCGATCGCCCAGTGGCAACTGGCCGTCGCTGGGTTTGAGGCCAACGGCGATCAAGAAAATGTCGCGATCACCCTTAATGCCCTCGCCGCCGCGGCCCTTTCCCTCAGTCAGCCCACTGCCGCGATCGCCTACAGCCAAGACAGTGCGGCGCTGGCCCAAACCCTAGAACGACCTGACCTTGAGGCGCAGGCCTTGGGCAATTTGGGCATTGCTTATCAGTCATCGGGTCAGTTTGCCAACGCTGTTGCCATCTACGAGCAGGCGTTGACCCTGCTGCAGTCGGCCCCAGAGTCGGCGGCGTTGGCCCAGCTCCACGGCCTGTTGGGCAATGCCTACGAATCGCTGGGCGACTATGCCTCGGCGATCGCGGCTCAAAAAACCAGCCTCACCCTCGCCGCTGCCACCGCTTCGCCCTCATTGGAAGCCACGGCCCAAATGAACTTGGGGGGCCTTTATGGGCTGCTGGGCGAGTATGACACCGCGATTACCTGGTACGAACAGGGCATTGCCCTCGCGACTGACTCGGGCTTTTTGGGGTCTGCTGCCTACGGCCACTACAATTTGGGCGGTACCTACCAGCAACAGGGAGACTATACGGCGGCGATTGCCCAGTTTCAAGCTAGCCTGACCCTAGCGGAACAGACCGGGAATCGTGCCCTACAGGCCACGGCCCTAACCAACCTGGGGGTCGCCTATGAAGACACTGGCGACTTTGATCAAGCCCGGCAAAGTCACGCCGCCAGCGTGGCGATCGCCCGCAGGCTAGCCACGCCACGTCTATTGGCCAACGCGCTGAATAACTTGGCCCACACCGATCTCGTCTCGGGACAGCTGGCCGAGGCAGAAACGGCCCTGCAGGAGTCCGTGCAACTCCTCTCTACTCTGCGGCAAGGGCTCGCCGATGCCGATAAAGTCAACGTCTTTGATACGCAGATTTATACCTATAACCTGCTGATGCAGGTGCAGGTTGCCCAGGGCGATTACGCCGCCGCTTTGGAAACCTCCGAGCAGGGGCGAGCCCGAGCCTTTGTGGAATCCGTTGCGGGGGCCGAGACGCCGCTGCCGCCCACCACCCTCGACCAAATGCAGCAGGTGGCACGCACCCTCACTGCCACCCTGGTCGAGTATGCGATCGTGCCGGAAGATGATTTCACGGTGCAGGGCCGCCAGCGGGGCACCGCCGGGCAGATATTTGTTTGGGTGGTGTCACCAGCCGGAGGCGTCACCTTCGAAACCATTGACTTAGCTGGGCTCGACATGAGTTTGGCCGAACAGATCCAGCAAAGCCGCCGGGCGCTGGGGGCCTTCGGTCGCACACGGGGCATCGGCGTTCAGGCCACCACTGAAACCGTGCCGGACACCTCCCTGAGTGACCTCTATCAGCTGCTCATCGCTCCCATTGCAGCGGCATTACCCAGCAATCCCGACGATTTGGTGGTGTTGATTCCCCATGAGTCGCTGTTTTATTTGCCCTTTGCCGCGCTGCCCGATGCCGAGGGGCGTTCCCTGATCGAGCGCCATACCCTGCTGACAGCGCCTGCCATTCAGCTGCTCGATCTCACCCTGACTACTGACGCCCCCAATGCCACTGCCGCGCCACTGATTGTGGGCGATCCGGAGATGCCGCCGGTGCCTGACTTCGCCCCCCTACAGCCACTGCCCGGAGCCGCTGCCGAAGCCACCGCTATTGCCCGCATTTTTGACGCTGAGGCTATTCTCGGCAGCGCGGCCACCGAGTCGCAAATCACCGCCGCCATGCCGCAGGCTAGCGTGGTGCATCTGGCCACCCACGGTCTGCTGGACTATGTCGATAGCCAAGAGCGAATTCCGGTACGGGGCGCGATCGCCCTCACTCCCTCTGACACTAACGACGGTCTCTTGACTGCCCGCGAAATTGCTGACCTGTCGCTATCGGCTCAGCTTGTGGTGCTGAGCGCCTGCGATACCGGTCTGGGAGAAGTGACGGGCGATGGTGTGGTCGGTCTGTCGCGATCGCTGATTGCCGCTGGCGCGCAAAGCACCGTGGTTTCCCTCTGGGCGGTCCCCGATGAGCCTACCTCGGCTCTGATGCAGTCGTTTTATCAAGCCCTGCAGCAGGGACAAAACAAGGCGCAGGCACTGCGGCAGGCGATGTTGCAAACTCAAGCAATCTATCCTGAACCGCTGGCCTGGGCAGCATTTACGCTGGTCGGCAACCCCGATCCGCTAGCCCTGGCAGTCTCACCCCGCTAAGCGTCAGACGAAGCCGCGATGCTGGCGTCATCCAGCGGCGCGGCCTGCTGTCGTTGGTGACAGTAATCGGTATC
>CALCPB010000936.1 GCA_937897665.1 uncultured Halomicronema sp.
CGAGAACCGATCGAACTCTACGATCGCCATATTTATGAAAAGGGGGCCTGTGTTTACCACATGCTTCGCACCGAACTGGGCGATGCTCTCTTCTGGCAAGCCATTCACGGTTTTGTCAACAAGTTTGCTCACAAGACCGTCGAGACCCTCGATCTAATTCGCACCATCGAGGAAACCACGGGCCGCAATCTCCGGTTTTTATTCGACCAATACGTCTACCGGGGTGGCCATCCCGACTTTCAAATTGCCTACCGCTGGGATGCTGACAGCAGCCTCGCCAAAATTACGGTGACTCAAACCCAAGCGAAAGCAGGCGATAAGAGCAGCCAGAGCGGCCTCTTTGATCTGCGCATTCCTATCGGCTTTGGTCGCATCGACGGCGATCGCACCAGCCTGCAATCCCTTACGGTACGGATTCATGAGCAGGAACAAGTGCTCTATTTTCCACTGGCGCAAAAGCCTGATTTTGTTAGCTTTGATGTCGGCAACCACTACACCAAAACCGTCAAGCTCGACTATCCCCTGCCAGAACTTAAAGCTCAACTCAAGTTTGACCCTGACCCGATTGCCCGCGTGTTCGCCGCTGAGGCGATCGCTCAAAAAGGTGGCTTAGAAGCCGTCAAGGCACTAACCACCGCCCTCACGAATGATGCTTTTTGGGGGGTACGGGCCGAAGCAGCCAAGCATCTCGCCGAACTCTAGTTGGATCAAGCGGTGCAGGCATTGCTGACCGGGCTGAGCGATCAGCATCCCAAAGTTCGGCGGGCAGTCGTCACGGCTCTGGCTAAGGTCAAAACATCGGCCAGCTATCAGGCGCTCGCTCAAGTCGTCGTGACCGGTGACCCCAGTTACTACGTCGAGGCAGCAGCTGTACGAGCGTTGGGCGAGGTCGGTGCATCGCGTTTAGCGGGCATCCCAGCCACAGAAACGCTGGCGACCCTCCAAACCGTTCTCACTGAGCGGGGCGGCTGGAACGAAGTGGTGCGCTCTGGCGCGCTCGGCGGCGTCAGTCAGTTCAAAACCTTGGAAGCAGCCTTAGAGCTCATCTTGCGATACACCGAACCAGCCGTGCCTTCAATGCTGCGTTTAGGCGCTGTCCGCGCCCTGGGCCAGGTATCAACCGGACAAACCAAGGCCAACGTTGAGCGGATTCTTGAACGCTTAGAAGCCATCTCACGGGAACCGCAATTCACCACTCAAATGACGGTGATTGCCGCGCTCGGCATGATGGAAGATATCGGCGCGATCGCTGTACTGCAGGGCATTGCTGATCACATTGACGATGGCCGCGTACGGCGGCGGGCAGAAGAAACCCTCAAAAAAGTGCAGAAATCAATTCAAAAGGATCAAGCGATCAATAAACTGCAGCAAGATTTGGAAGAACTCAAAAAGTCGAACCAGGAGCTCAAGAGCCGTCTGGAGGAACTAGAAGCTAAAGGTCAGCCCTAACCGGCACTGTCTACAGCACCATACTCACCCCGCCAGCCCAGAAGCAGCATAAGAACCTCTAAGGCTGGCAGGTCTGAAATCTGCATGGATTGACTCATCACTGGTATCCACTGCGATCCACGGCATCCTGGCGATCGGCCTGACCAAAAACCCTAGAGACCATCAGCCCATCACTCTGCCAGCTGACAACCCCCCCTGC
>CALCPB010000937.1 GCA_937897665.1 uncultured Halomicronema sp.
GGCCTGTAAAACTCAGCGTCAGTAACTTCAACGCCAGTGGCAATGAAATGTCGAGCGTTGAAATCGAGCTGGCTGTTCATCAGTTTTATCGCGTCGTCGATGATTAAGCGATAGGACACTGTTTTCGGTATTGCATTCACCATGGCCATTTGTTGAGTGAACTATGGTTCAAACAGAGTTTGAATTTACCCTCCCTAAGGGCTATTTGGACGGGGATGGCAACCTGCATCGAAAAGGGGTGATGCGCTTGGCTACGGCCATGGATGAAATTGTTCCCCTCAAAGATCCTAGGGTTAAGATGAATCCGGCTTACGCCACGGTGATTATTCTGGCTCGGGTGATTACCAAACTGGGGGCTGTAGACCCAATTGGCCCCAGTATTGTTGAGCGACTATTTGCGAAGGATCTGGACTATTTGCAGAAGTTTTATCGCGAGATCAATGAACTGGAAGAGCACCTAGATGAAGGGTAAGCTCCTATGTTTTAAAAAGTTTAGAGACGTTTTAGAGGAGCTGCCTATGTGTTTTGTGAGCGAGTTTGTCTTTACCTTTCCTCGGGGATTGGTTGATGATGCGGTGCAAGTTCATCGCCAAGGCATTATGAGGCTGGCCACGGCCATGGATGAGCTGTCAGTGGAGCGCGATCGCCAAGCCCAGCAATTTCCCAATTACGCCGTATTAGTGTTGTTGTCACGGGTAATTATGCGATTGGGAGATCTGACCCAGTTCTCTCCAGAGCTGCTGGGGAATTTATTTACTCAAGATGTGGCCTATTTGCGAGAGTTTTATAATCGCATTAACCAGAGCAATAGGGCGCAAATCCCCACGCGCTGCCCCGCTTGTGATGCTGAATTTGCGGTTGATCTGACGCTAGCGGGGGAGTGAAAGGCTACCCCTCCGAACAGCTCCACGAAGAGGTAGCCTGCATTGCCATGTATTTTCATTGGTCTCTGAATGATATTTTGGCCCTGGAGCATCGAGATCGCCGCCGCTGGGTCACGGAGATCACCCAGGCTCGTAACGTTTCTGAATGAAGGTGTTTGGGGCTTATGGTGTTTCGAAAGCTGTTGCAGAACCCAATCATTCGTGCCCTGAGTGGCACGGTCATTCTGACCAGTTTGCTACTTGGCGGTGGAGTTGTTGTCGCTCGACAGCTTGGGGCCTGGCAAGAAATAGAGCTGTCAAATTATGGTCGTTTCATTCGCTGGCGACCCGACGAAGGCCCTGATGAACGCCTTCTGGTCGTGGGCATTGACGAGAATTTCTTGCAAAGTCGTCGAGAAGATCCCGTGGAAGACGGCACTTTGGCTGATGTTCTAGAGGTCTTGCAGGCCTCTCAACCCCGTGCCATTGGCCTTGATGTGGGTCGAGATTTACCCCAGGGTCCTCTAGAAGGACGAGAGCGCCTGCTCAATATCATTAATGAAGACTTCAATATTGTTACCGTCTGCTTGATGAGCAGCCCCAGTTTTCCGGGAGTGCCGCCCCCGGAAGGAATCAGCCCTGATCAAGTCGGGTTTGCCGACTTTAACTTGGATGAGAAGGGCATCGTTCGCCGCGCCATGCTGTTTTCTGTGCCGGGTGAACCGCCCACTATGCCCGTAGGTCAGCATCTTTGTAATGATTCTGAACCTGAGTTTGATTTGCCCTCACTAAGCATGATGCTGGCCCAGATTTACCTGGCCGAAGAAGGGGTGGAGCTGGCCGCGACGGAATCTTTAGAACTCGTCTTCGGCGATACCCTCGTACCGCCGATCTTGGGCCAGTTTGGGGTCTACAGCACCACTGAGCTGCTGCCCTATGAAGTCATGCTGAACTATCGTTCGGCCCAAAACTCGGTGGAGATTGTGGGCATTACCGAAGTTTTGGAAGGGCGAGTACCCGAGGAGATGATCCGCGATCGCGTCATCCTGATTGGCTACACCTCTTTGGTGGCCAAGGATCTATTTACAACCCCGAATTTAGCGGCTCAAGAATACGTGCGGGAAATGGCTGGGGTCGTTGTTCATGCCCAGGCGACGAGTCAACTGATCGCGGTAGCTATAGATGGTCGCCCCTTGATTTGGTCTTTTCCTGAGGGCGTAGAAGCAGTATTGATTTGGCTGTGGGCCTTTATCGGCGGCACCCTGGCTTTCCGCCTCCGGCGCATTGGGCTCTTTTGGCTTGCCCTAGGCGCGGTGATTGGACTGACCTGGGGGGGCAGCTA
>CALCPB010000938.1 GCA_937897665.1 uncultured Halomicronema sp.
AGCGCATCTGGAAAGGACGGAAGTAGGAGCACAGCTCTGAAGGAACGCGCCTCTTTTCACTACAAAATCTGGAGGCGAGATTATGAGTCTACGTTATCGCGGTGCGGAGTATGAACCCCGCAACAGCAACTTCAACTACACCGAAGAGGTGATTGGTCAGTATCGAGGTGCCAAGGTGACCCGTCGGGTCGTAACCAACGCTCCTGAGCAACATATCGATGGTCTAACCTATCGCGGCGCTAAAGTTCGTTAGGTTTTTACTTGCCCTGAGAGGGGCAATGTTCAATAACCCTCTGAAAGGCACCACCGGGTGCCTTTTTTTGATCAGGTTACTGTTGCTGGGGCCAATTGGCAGGCGCTGACCTCACTGCTCATTTGAGCACTTGATCGCTGGGGCAGCCACAACGTTAATTTAGGTGAAAACCATTTGATGGCGACTTACCTCTCCCGAAAGGGGATTTGACGCTTAACAGCCAGGGCAAAGCGCTGTTTATCCGGATCGCGCCCTCGAGTTAAAAGTGACATATTCCTTTGTCTTAATCTTTTCTTGTTAATGTGGTGGGCAGTGTCTAGACAACTTTCTGTGCTAGCTAGTGAATACGGCTAGGCAGCATAACGGTTATGAGGAGTGTCAGCAGGTTATGAGCACAGTAACAGGGCTGTTCCTTTTCTCAGGGGCGATCGCCAGTTTTGGCTTGGGCTGGGGGCTGCGAGGTGGTGCCAAGCTACGGCGGTCATCGTTGCCCCAGGCGTCGTCTGGTGAATCTAATGTTGCCGCCAAGACCGTTGTGACATCACCGCTAACCGCTGTTAATGCTGCTGCCCAGGCCGAATACTGGCTCTTACAAAAGGCCCCTGTCGGATATTTAGAAGTTGATGATGAAAATCAGCTGTTATGGATCAACACCTTGGCTTGTGACATGTTAGGCATGCCGTTTCCAGCCTGTGGCGTTGAACCGACTGAGCCGAGGCTGTTATTAGAGCTGGTGCGATCGTTCGAATTAGATCAGCTAATCGAAAATACGCGTCATGCTCAGACCCCTTGTCAAAGAGACTGGGTTCTAAATCTAGCGGCACCTGATCCGATCAACCCTGATGAAGGCGTGGTCTCGCCGCTGCGGGGGTATGGTGTGCCTCTAGCAAACCAGCGCGTTGGGATCTTTTTAGAGAATCGCCAGGAAGCCAAAACCTTGATTCAGCAGCGCGATCGCTGGACCTCTGATGTGGCCCACGAGCTGAAAACCCCGCTAACCTCAATTCGCTTGGTGGCTGAAACCTTGAGAGAACGGGTTGAGCCCGGGTCGAAAAAGTGGTTAGACCGGTTGTTAAATGAGATTTTAAGACTCAGTAATTTAGTCGAAGATCTGCTGAATCTAAGTCGACTAGAGCGCAGCGGCGGACACGGATTGGTCTTGAAGCCCGTGGAATTGCCGCACCTCATTTTGGCCGCCTGGCAAAGTCTGGAGCCCCTGGCCGATATTAAACAAGTGCAGATTGTCTATGAGGGGCCGGCAGATTTGATTGTGCCGGTAGATGAAGGCTTGATGTACCGAGTTTTTATCAATTTGATTGACAATGCCATCAAATACAGCCCGCGCGAAGGCACCATTTGCATCCGAGCTGGAGTTCAATCGAATTCAGTAGCCGAGGCGCCAGCTTCTCGTCTCCTGCAAATTGATGTGATTGACGATGGAACGGGTTTCAACGACAGCGACCTGCCCCACATTTTTAATCGCTTTTACCGAGCTGATGCCTCTCGCACTCGCGTGTCGGGTGGCTCGCCCGCCATCCCCCGACCGCCACAATCATCGGAAGGTCTGCGCAACAGCGGTACTGGCCTGGGATTGGCGATCGCTCAACAAATTGTGGCCGCTCACGGGGGCGATATTAAGGCGAGCAACCATCCCGAAACAGGTGGTGGCTGGCTCACGATTAGTTTAGCCACCCAACCGCTTTCCCTCGAAGAAGCCGCGGCCACCTCGGATGCAACCGCCAAAACTTTGCGCTAGTCGATGGTTCTATCTAACGGGCGATCTCCCCTCGCAAGGACAGACGATTCCTAGGGCGCATCATCGATATCACGACCTAACCGACGTCAGATCCCAACGTTGTTCGAATCTGACTGCCACGGAAGCACTTTGCTGATGTCAGTGAGATGGCAAATTCCGGTTTTTGGGGTCGTTGCAATGTTTCTAGATGACCACGCTGAAACATCCTGAGTCAAACCTTTGCTCGATTTTCCTGGTAAGCTTCGCCGAGGCTCACTCTACTGGCTGCTGTGGATCAGCCGGTAAGACAACGCTGGGATCACAGCCCTTACAGCCTGAGCGGTGATGTAAATGTTTGAAGAACTTCGAACAGAAGTTTTCCCTGCTTCAAGCTGATTGGGTAGGCTGGAACCAGGCTAGTTAGTTGAGCAGTGGCAGATTCCTTTTTTCCCGCAAGGGGGCATGCGGAAAACTCACGGTTATCAACCAGCGGCAGTCGATCGCCATTATGCGATCAGAAGTCTGCTAGCCTGTGGTGCAATTTTTCTACCATCGTGGCTGTATCTCAACGTCAGACATCTCAGATTTGGCATGGTCAGGCAAGGGCACTCTTTAGCGCTGGTCATTATCGTGCGGCAGTCAAACGGTACAATCGAGCCCTTGAAGTTGATCCTGAAGATGTCGACGCTTGGGTCAACCGAGGGCATGCGCTCTGTCAGCTAGAGCATTACGATTTAGCCCTAGAAAGTTTTCAACGAGCCCTTAAGCTAGCGCCTCAGCGAGCGACGGCATGGCATGGTCAAGGACTTGTGCAGGCTAAGACTTCGGATTTCGTCGCTGCGGTCGAGAGTTTTGGTCAGGCGATCGCCCTGGATGAACATAATCGCGAAGCCTGTTTCAACCGAGGCCATGCGTTGCTGCGGCTCAATCGTTTTTTAGAGGCTGCCGAGAGCTTTGATCAACTCATTCAACAGGAACCAGACAACTATCGCGCCTGGTACAACCGCGCGATCGCGCTAGCCGCCATGCGCCGCTATCACGATGCTCTGAGCTGCCTCGATACGACGGTTTCAATTAAACCCGCCTGTCATTATGCCTGGACCTATCGGGGCGTGATGCTCAACAAGTTGCATCGCTTTCGTGATGCTTTGCTCAGTTTTGAGCAATCGCTGCACTGCCGCGCGCCCAATGCCAATGCTTGGTACGGTAAAGCGGCAACCTATGCCCTACAGGGAAAATCGCAGGCGGCAGCGAAATGGCTGCGCAATGCGATCGCCGTGAATCCGAGTCTTTACCGGGTTTTGGTCAAGACTGATCCGAACTTCAGTCTGGTGATTAATAGTGGCGAACTGCAGACTCTTTTGCAAAGCCACCCTCGATCTGGAGAGAACGCCCAAGACTCTCTAAAATGGCGAGAGTACTCTTCTCTAGAAGATGGCTCGCACTCCTCGCTTAACGTTTGATCGCGGCACGTTAATTTTGCATCCCCCGCCCCGAGGTAAAGTCTGGCTTGACTTTGCTGACTGGGACGATCGCATCGAGCGGTTCCGGATTCCGGCCCACCACTATCGCCGCTTGGTCGAAGCGCTGCAGCGAGAGGGGGTCACCTTTAAAGACGAGGTGGCACAGTTTGAACCGGTAGGATTACAGCTCAACGCGCCCTATGCGCCCTATGCGCATCAGCAGGAAGCTCTAGACGCTTGGGTCGCTAATCGCTGGCGGGGCGTTGTTGTGCTGCCAACCGCTGCCGGTAAAACCTATTTGGCTCATCTGGCGATGCAGGCCACACCGCGCAGCACCTTGATTACCGTGCCGACGTTGGATTTGATGCATCAGTGGTATGACCAGCTGCTTCAGGCGTTTCCGCAGGTAGAAGTGGGCCTATTGGGCGGCGGCTCGCGCGATCGCACGCCCCTGTTGGTCGCCACCTATGACAGCGCCGCCATTCACGCAGAGACGCTCGGTAATCAGTACGGACTCTTGATCTGCGATGAGTGTCACCATCTGCCCAGCGACTTTAATCGGGTGATTGCCGAATATTCCATCGCGCCCTACCGGTTGGGACTGACGGCTACGCCTGATCGCGCTGATGGGCGTCACGATGATTTGACCCAACTGCTCGGGCCCATCGTCTATCACAAACAGCCCCAAGACCTGGCTGGTGATACCCTTGCCCCTTACGACGTAGTGCAAATCAAGGTGGCGCTCAGCGAGGCTGAGCAGCAGCAATATCAGGCCCTAATTCAACAACGCAATGAATTTTTGCAAGAGGCTCACATCTGGCTCGGCAGCTTAGAAGGCTGGCAGCGATTTGTGCAGGCCAGTGCCCAATCGCAAGCCGGGCGACGCGCCATGCTAGCCCACCGCTCATCGCGGGCGATCGCGTTGGGCACTGAGGGTAAACTCCGTGTTTTAAGTGAGCTGTTAGAACGCCACTTTCCAGACCGATGCTTGATTTTTACCGCTGACAACGCGACGGTTTATCGCATTTCTCAAGAACTATTGATGCCGGCGATTACGCACCAGACCCCAGTCAAAGAGCGTCAGACCATTTTGGAAAAATTTCGCAGCGGTGACTACCCGACCCTCGTCGTCTCCCAAGTCTTGAACGAGGGGGTCGATGTCCCCGATGCCAAAGTGGCCATTATGCTGTCGGGTACGGGCTCTACCCGCGAATATATTCAACGCCTGGGGCGCATTCTCCGCAAGGGATCTGGTCAGAAGCGCGCCATCCTGTACGAAGTGATTGCTGAGGAAACCAGTGAAGAAGGTATTTCTCGGCGTCGCCGCACACCGTCCGTGCGCCCTGCCCTTAAACCGGTGGAGCGATCCTCCAAGCGACAGCCGTACGACAGTGTCCAGTTACCATTGCCCCGAGCTGCTGAGGAGGCAGAGGAATGGCCAGAATGAATCGTCCAACACCTCTATATCTTGGGCCGTACGGTTGTGTTTTTATCGGTTCATGGGGCTGAGATGCTTGATGTCCAAACGTGATGAAACCTACGATCGCCATTGTCGCTGGATGCAGCGAGCCCTTGAACTGGCAACCCTGGCGGGGCAGGCGGGGGAAGTGCCGGTGGGAGCGATCGTCGTCGATGCCCGCAACCAGATGATTGCCGAGGCCGGTAACGAGCGCGAACGCGGCCATGATCCGACGGCTCATGCCGAAGTGCTAGCCCTGCGCCAAGCCGGAGCGGCTTTGGGGCACTGGAACCTCAAAGGCTGCACGCTCTACGTCACGCTAGAGCCCTGTGTCATGTGTGCCGGGGCGATCGCCTTGAGTCGCGTGAGTTTGCTCGTCTACGGTGCCGATGACGTGAAAGCCGGAGCGATTCGCTCGGTGTTGAATGTACCTGATGGTGCAGCCTCTAACCATCGTCTGGCGGTGTTAAATGGCGTTTTGGCCCCCCAATGCCGCGAGCAATTGCAGCAATGGTTTAGGCAGCGGCGGGCGGCATCGAACCCATCTGAAGACTGATCGGTCGGTAGCTCTAATTATCTTAGGGTACGTCATCGCCTCGCGTGACGTACCAAAGCCAACTCTGGCGGTGCGTTGGGCTGTAGCTGCAACACACCTTACAGCTACAGCATTGTTTAATGAGAACTCTCGCCTTAATTGGCGTTCGGGCGGATAACGCGATCGCCTACAAGCTTGTCTCCAAGCTGTGGTGCAAATTTTCCAACTCGTTGACCAGTTGGAGTTCGCGTTGATACTCCTGTCTAAGCAGCTTCACATAGCGATCGCGCTCTTCGGTCGACTGCGCTTAGCGCAACATGTGAATGGCTAAGTTCATGTTGGAGAGGGGTTCCCGGAGCTGCTTGGAGATGCGCCCCATCGAGGCCAAGCCATACATAAGTTTAGAAGCATCTGGGGGTGAAGATGCAGACCGGGCCAGTTCTGTCGGCAAAGACGAATTGACTGGCGGCTCTGTGGGCGATTGCAGGGTTTTGAGACGCGACTCACTAGCAAGGGGCGTGAGCCCCGATGAGGGCGGTACTGGCTCGACGTTGTGGTTGTGCGAATCGGCGGCGGTAGATTTCGCCTCGATCGCATATTGGGCGCGAATTTTGTTGATGAGGGCGGCCAATCCTGGCTGAGCCACAGTCTTTTCCGTCAAATTTAGGACTAAAGGTTCGCGATCGTGGTTGAGTCTGGCCTCGAGCGAAGGCAGCAGCACAATCGGTAATCTAGTTGTTTTGAGCGATGACAGCAGATATTCAGTGGTTCTTGGATCGCCTTGTTCAGATGTATCTTCCAAAACAATGAGATCGACCTGCTTAAACGTTCTGACGTTTCTGGGATTAACCTGACGCAGGTTTGCCGTTGTGAGTTGAACAGATTTATCGAATTTTAGAGCAACGCAAAGCCTTTCTTGCTGTAGTGAATTTTCCGCAATGATCAAAACCCGTTGCATTTTAGTACCCTGGTCGATGCCCTGATGCTGCCTTTGGGAACTAATGAATCCAGTCCGTTTCACAGGAAAGTGATTTGTTCCACAAAGCTGTAGTCGCTATATATCTATTGTGTCAAAAATTGATAACGATTGATTTCGAACTCGCTTAGTGTCTGAAAATCGGCGTTGAAATATGGTCAAAATACGTCAAATAAGGGGTCTGACCCCTCACGAAAATAGGCATTCTTTGACGAATTGGTACATTACATCTTCCTCCTTAAGCATAAATACTGTCTAGAGTAAAACCTATTTAAGCGCCTCATCACCAAGCTAGGTTGATGACTCTAGTAATATTTACTGGGTAGCAGGCTCACAGCGGTAAAGCTGAGATGCCTTGCTGAAAAACGCTAATTATAACGGATCGACCTTGTTTAGGTTGATGTATTTTCAGCGGCTAGTTGAGAATGTTTGATTGAATTTGATGGAAGCGGTTGTTTTTGAGACTGTACTCTTGAAACCAATTTCCTAAAAAGTTTGTGCGATTTGGTCTAAGGCAGACTGACGATCAGCGAACTTATAAACATAGGACGTAGGAATTTTGACAGTGTGCCTTGTTCCTACATGAGCAATTAGCCCCGTAAATGATTGATGGGAGTCTTTAGAAGTAAACCTGAGCAGTTCCTTTAAAGAGAACGCTTGGTGTTAAAAAAGCTACCTGAATTAATCTTTGAAAGGTCTCAAATGCCGATTCTACTGTCGAATCTTCTGGGTAGTGCAAGTAGCCAAAGCCAAATCGGAACCTTGGCGCCCGCCCTACTAAGGCCGCTGAAATGGCCAGTGCCTACAGTGCCGATGAGTCGGTTGGGAGTTCAATCGGGTGTCGCTATTGCTGGGCTGGCAATCTCCAATTTAGGTGCGATCGCCTCGGACTCGCATGGCTGGACTATCGATTTTGCGGACTCGAATTGTGCCTAATCGACTATTCCTGAGCTGAGGGGGAATCCAAGCTGTTGCGGCGGTCGGGGAGAAGCAGTTCTTTGCCGATCGCTGCATAGTCTTGCCAAGCGATTTCGGCTTTGGGATTCTTGACGTCATAAACGGGGACACCGGCCATTGCGGCTTTTTGGAAAACGGCATAGCGCCGAATACCTTGCTTAAACACGGGCAGGTGGGCCTCCGCGAGCAGCGATCTCACTTCGTCTTCCGCCTTGCTGGGCTTGGGCGGAATTGACGTTAGCAAAATGCGATAGCGTTCGGCCCGAATGCTCTTGAGGTAGTTAACGGTTAAGACCAAGGCATCTAGCGCCAGAATATCTGGGGTGGTCGGCAGCACTAGCAGATTGCAGTTGGTGGCCAGGGTAGCCAAATCATCTTGGGTGGGTCGAGCTTGGGTATCGATCACGACATGCTGAAAGGCGGCTCCTAGCGCATCAGGATGCCACTCATCGATCACCGGGAACGGCAGTTGGCCCCGACTGGCCCAACTGGAGGCCGAACGATTGGGGTCGGCATCAATCAGCAGGGTTTCCGCCTGCCCCTGCAAAAAAGCCGCTAAATGAATCGCGGTTGTGGTCTTGCCAACCCCTCCTTTAAAGCTCGTAACGGTGACAATCATGGTTGTTGACTGGCCTGCTCAATGCCCGGTGCAAGTATACAGAGATGTTTTACGGTATCGTCGTCAGTTAGCTCGGTGAGATCAAATTGTGGCAGTCCACACGCTTTCGCCAGAGATTTGTCCAAAAGAGGGTGCTTACTGTAACAGTAACGATTCCAAAAATTTGTTAACAACAGACTGGATAGACTCAAAAGTTGAAGGTTATCTTCTGATCTGTCATACTTTTAGATGCTTCTGAGCCGCCAATCCAATTCATTTGGAGTTTTTCAAAGTCTGTTGTCGGCAAGGCTAAAGTCAGCCAACAAATGCTGATTAGCTACTGTCTTGAGATTGCTTCCAAATAGTTGTTTTCGTCGTTTTTCCTGTTGTTTACTCATTAGTTGGAGAGATGTTGCCCTATGAGCAGCCCGATAAATCGCCCATCTGCACTGATCGCAGTCGGCCAGTCAAAGCTGAATCAGCTCGCTCTCAGCCTTCGTCATCCTTGGGGCATGGTGGGGCTCATTGCCCTATTTTTGGTGATGATTGCCCCTCGAGCCATGGCTCAAGATGAGGCCGTCACTGGGGCCGATGTCATCTTTAAGCCCATCGTCGATGTGATGGGCACCTTGCTCTTCTTTAAGATCGGTGGGGAAAATGGCTTTCCCTTTATCGTGCTTTGGCTGCTGGTCGGCGCTGTATTTTTCACCCTGCGCATGGGGTTCATCAACCTGCGGGGCTTTAAACATGCGATCGACGTCGTGCAGGGCAAGTTTGATGACCCTAACGACGAAGGCGAAGTCTCTCACTTTCAAGCGCTGGCAACTGCCGTGTCTGGCACTATCGGGCTAGGCAATATTGCTGGCGTTGCCGTCGCCATTCAGCTGGGAGGGCCAGGGGCGATGTTTTGGCTGACCTTGGCAGGTTTTTGCGGCATGGTCACCAAGTTCGTTGAATGCTCGCTCGCAGTGAAATATCGCCGCATTTCTGAAGATGGCACGGTTTTGGGTGGCCCGATGTATTACCTGACGCGAGGGTTATCGCCCAAAGGGATGCGGCCTTTGGGCCAAGGTTTAGCCGTCTTGTTTTGCATCCTCTGTATTGGGGGCAGCTTGGGCGGCGCGAATATGTTCCAGTCTAATCAAGCTTACGCAGCGATTAGTAGCTTGATTCCAGGCCTACCGGCTTGGCTGTTTGGCATCATTTTGGCGGGCTTGGCCGGCTTCGTGATTATTGGTGGCATTCGTCGCATTGGGGGAGTCGCCGAAAAGCTGGTGCCGGCGATGGCGCTCATCTATATTGTGGCCTGTTTGTTTGTGATTGTGGTCAATATCGGCCAGGTACCGACCGCGATCGGCACCATCATTAGTGAAGCCTTTGCCCCCACTGCTGCCGTGGGTGGCCTCATCGGCGTTTTGGTGCAGGGCGTTCGCCGCAGCTCATTTTCGAATGAAGCGGGTGTGGGCTCGGCCGCGATCGCCCACTCGGCTGCGCGCACTGACGAGCACATTCGTGAAGGCATCGTGGCGCTATTAGAGCCGTTTATCGACACCATCGTTGTCTGTAACATGACTGCGATCGCGATCGTTATAACTGGGGTATATCAAGACACTGGCGAAGCATTGAGCGGCGTTGCCATGACCTCTAGCGCCTTTGAGTCAGTCATTGGCTGGTTCCCCATTGTGCTCAGTATTGCCGTTTGTCTGTTTGCCTTTTCCACGATTATTTCTTGGAGCTACTACGGCATTCAGGCTTGGACGTATTTGTTTGGTTCGGGCAGCACTTTGGTGTTCAAGATCCTCTACATTACTTGTACGTTCTTAGGATGTTTGACTAGCCTGGGCTTGATTATCGACTTTAGCGATTTGATGCTGCTAGGCATGGCGTTTCCTAACTTGATTGGCTGCTATATTCTTTCGAATGAGATCGCCAAAGACCTCAAAGAGTATTTGCAGCGCCTTAGCTCTGGCGATATGTTGACCTACGAGCAAATGGCGGAAGA
>CALCPB010000939.1 GCA_937897665.1 uncultured Halomicronema sp.
CAAAGCACATCGTGAGGCCATCGCCGAGACAGACGCGCGTACCAGCATCAATGCAGATGGATTCAATCAGCGCAGTTGCCACAACGGTTTTGTCCCACAAAAGGTGCAGGTGACAGCACCAACCGGGCGCCGTCGCCACGCGATAGCGCACGTTGCGGCCTCCGCTACCGGGATTACGTACGGTCGACACGTCAACATAAACGTCTGGTCGCAGCCCCGAGCGGTGTTGATGGATATATTCCGGTGTTTCTGGCAAGAAGCGCTTTTGAATCAGAATGTGGGGTTCGATGACTTGCAGCGTAGCCCCCACCTCCTGCTGGGTGCGGCATTTGCGGGTGGTAAAGGCGGCGGCTTGACGGAAGCAGCTAAAGAAGTAGGTACTGGGCAAGTAAAGCTGTCTCTGTTCATTAACAAGAACCGTCTTCCGCCACTCATAGGGATTATTACCGGGAACCCCTTCCCGTTCTTGTTTCTCCAGCGGCAAGGCGTCGGGAGTGAAGTGATGCTGGAGCAGGGGACGAGTGCCTTCGATGACAATGGCAGCGGTGACAAAGTTTTGGCCCATAGCGATAGTAGTTCAAATGCTCTAAAGCTATTGAACTACTGCTATGGGAGCTAGTGCAAATGTTTACCTGCACGATGCTAGGAATCTCCGCTATGTCTGGGTTTCTCCACAAATTTGTTGCCAGAGAGTTGTGGGAATTTGTTCAAAGTTTTCCCAAAGAAAATCAACTTCGGCAAGACGTCTCAGGTATTCGAGCTCCGGCGGACGATACCCACTCCCCTGAAGAAACCAGCGATCTACTGTTGAAACTGAGCACCCGCAAATTCGAGCCATTTGAGTATGGGTAACACTCCATTTGGCATAAAAGTCTGCAGGAGTCATACCAAAGCGACAGTCAATGTAAACCGCCAAATGGCGCTGCTCACGTTGTCCAAGTTCACGTAAGCTCACGCTTCCTCCCGATGAGTCAAAGGCGCTCGAGAGACATCCGCAAAGCTTTCCAAATCCGGCTCCCAGGCTGTATCGCCGGTCGTCCAAGAGCGCGAATAACTCTCTAGATCCAGCCAGACAAGATATTTCCAAGCCCACTGCTGCCAACCCGATTCTTTAGTCGGCAGATACTGTAGACCGATGATGACACCCACATCTGAGTTTGGACTGGGCCGCCAACGAACGCGATCGCCTAACTGAAATAGAGGCTCAGGAGCTGTGCCTGGAAATCCATTAGGGATTTGGGCTTGGGGGTGATTACTCACTGAAACAGGGATAAATACTGCAATCTAGTCACACTGATAGTGGTTAAAGGTTCACGATTAGTATGCTATGCCGACCAGATTAACACTGATATTGTGCAAAAACTCACTGATCGTAGATAGATTCTGGCGCACCCTTCCCGCAAGATTCATGCGTGAGCCAAGAAGAACGTCGGGATGTTAAGTGGTTGTTTGGTAGGGCTGTCCGTAGACGACGGCGCGAGATGGATTGGTCGCAAGAGGAATTAGCGGAACGTGCAGATTTGCACCGGAACTACATTTCTGATATTGAGCGGGGCGATCGCAATCCATCCCTCGAAAATGTCCATAAGCTGGCTAAAGCTCTAGGTATTTCTGTGTCGGAGCTATTTCGCAACTACAGGATCGATGATGCAGAATGACGACTTGTTCATGGGAGGCGTGATCAGTCAAAATGTCGTCGCTGATGTTAGCCGACTTAAAACAGTCGCTGAGTTGAAGAGGCATTGTCAACTTAACTTTCAGTTTTTGAATTGGGCACTGAAATTCCAGGCAATTATCCTCAGCTAGGTTCTATATCCTGCAGTTAGAGAAGGCGGCGGTGCAACTAAAATCCTAAAGCGAGAGGTCTCTAATCTTGTTGCAAAGTAGCTGCAGTACACATAGCACTGGTCACTTTGCTGGTACTCAAATGATCAAGCAATCCTAGGTAGAGTGGTTCTGCAGTTTCGTCCTGACCGGATCAGTGACTGCGACCGATCTCATGCAGTACGACTCATCCAAGTTTGCTGCTGCAACAGCAGCAAACTTGATGTTGGAAGTTTATGCTCCCAATCGCCCTTCAGCTCGGCCAAATTCTACGTAGTGCTCAAACCCACTAGAGAAAGCTCCACTGCCAACTGCACTCGCCACATCTGGGTTCGCTGCCAGGTAACTGCTTTCCTGAAACAGATCGCTGGGGTTGCGCCCTTCGCGTTGGCCGAAAGTTACATAATGAGCTAACCCAGAGGCGATCGCGCCTTGGGCTACTGCCTGGGCCACATCAGGGTTCTGAGTGAGATAGGTCACTTCCTCAAACAGCATCAATTCATCAATGCGCCCTTC
>CALCPB010000940.1 GCA_937897665.1 uncultured Halomicronema sp.
GGACGACTTCCCCCGTCTCCGCATTAATCACCGCGACGTAGGCATCGTTGCCAGTATCCGTGCGCTCTTTGCCGCTACTGCCGTTTTCGTAGCGATCGCTATTATTCATCGCACTCTTCACGCGACCAGAATGCAGCGCAATGCTGTAAGTGCCTGACTCATCAGTTTCAAACTGGTAGCTTAAGGTCTGACCAGTCGGCACTTTGCCATAGCTGCTCTTCGCGGCATCCCACAGCACCGACTGCTCGCCCTCAACCGTTTTAGATTGCCAGTCTCCTGTCAGTGTGGCGGATTCCGCTTCGAGAATGAGCTGACCATTCTCAGTGAGGAATACCTTGTTGCCATCAGGGGTTGGATCGGGATCGGGCACCGGATCAGGATCGGGATCGGGGACTGGATCAGGATCGGGGACTGGGTCAGGATCGGGCACCGGATCGGGAATCGGGTCAGGATCAGGGATGGGATCAGGATCAGGGGTGGCACCTTCAACGACGGTGTAACTCAGGTCAGTAGAGGAGATCGCCGTGCCACCCGCCGCTTTTTGAGTGTAGGCCGTGGCTTTGAGCGTAAAGTCGCCAGCCGTCAACGTTTCGCCCGCGTAATTGCCTTTGGTGTCACCAAATAAGGCATAGGGTTCGACACTTTCGATCTGGTTCCCTAAAGAAGATTCAAACTTGACGCTCTTGACCATGTCAGCATCGGGATGATCGGGGTTGATCTGGGCGACCAAACTGTATTGAGTGAAGTCAACGTCCGCCAAGTCGATCGCAGTGCTGACACCCAGATTTTCGTACCCTTCAACCACTTCATTGGTTTCAGCATTCACCAAAGCGATGGTCATTAAAGGCTGATCGCTAGGCGGCTGTGGATCAGGGTCAGGCATCGGATCAGGGTCAGGCACCGGATCCGGATCGGGGGTGGGGTCAGGATCGGGAATCGGGTCAGGAATCGGATCAGGATCGGGCACTGGATCAGGATCCGGGTCAAGCGTTTCCGTATAGGTCGGCGGATATTCGTCGAAAAAGGCTTTGGCATCCAGCGGATTAGCCGTCTCGTTACCCGTCAAAGCGTAAAAATGCATACCCGAGTCAGAGGGATCATTGACCTTATTGGCTGCGTTCTTCATCAGGTCGCGCACGTCTTGCAAAACCGGATCTGACGCACTGTCTAGCCACGCCCAATCAGAGCTGTTGAAGCCACTATCTCCTGCGCCGTTCTGGTCTTTGATATCGACCGTCGTCACTTGGGGAAAATCATTTTTGATGTCTTGCCAAGTGCGAACATCATCAACGCCCGGTTTGCTGGCAATGTTGCGATTTTCGTTCCATGAAGAGTGCGATAGCAGGGTGATGTTGGAATGCATCGACGCATCCACCTGGTCCAAAGCCCGGTAGATGGCTTCCATCGGCCCACCCTCAATCGCCAGCACCTTTTTGCCAGAACCGAGAATCTTGACCAACTCCGCCGTTGCCTGGTCGGCATCAGCTTGATAGTCATAGGTCTGTATCCCCAGCTCCTCCGCCAGGGCCGCACTCTCACGCATCAATTCTTCGCGAAGGCCCTGGCTGGGTTCCCCTAAGTTGTTGCTGTAGAAAAAGGTGGACTTGTCTTGAAAACCAGCGGCGTTGGTAATAGCTGCGGCCATTGGCAGCGCGGCAATGTCGTCGCGGTCATTATTGTTGCCATCAAAGTGGGAGATGATGTGGTCAAACTCCCCCATAAACGAATCCTGAAACGGATTGTCGGACGGTGGGCCTGGATCAGGCGTCGGATCGGGATCAGGGATTGGATCGGGATCAGGATCGGGATTCGGAGAGGGATCAGTTTCAACAATGGTGTAGCTCAGGTCAACAGCGGCGATCTCAGAGCCCTTAGCGGAATCTTGGCTGTAGGCCGTGGCCTTTAAGGTAAAGTCGCCAGCTGTTAAGGCTTTGCCACGATAATTACCGTCTGTATCACCAAAAAACGCGTAGGGTTCAAAGTTTTCGACCTGGTTGCCTAAGGAAGATTCAAACTTGACGCTTTGCACGGCATCCGCTTCAGGATGATCAGCATTGATCTGGGCGACGATGCTATAGCGAGACAGATCTAATTCAGCCAAATTGATCTGGCCATCAACGGCTAAATCTTCATAGCCGGCAACAAGTTCATTACTTTCAGCATCAACCAAGGCAAACGTTATGAGGCGCGGCGAAGTGGTGACAGATGAATCTGTTGATGCAACGGTGCTGAGTGGCATATTCATTGACTTCAAGTCCTTACACGAGCGCAGGCAAAAATAACCTGCAGAAAATTTTCCACGGGGGCTTTTGCCGATCCAAAAGCAAACTAACTAGCTTGCAAATCAATCGAACAAATTCCGTTGGGAGTCGAAAATGAGTGAGCGATAGCAATGCCAAAGACGTCTCTAGATTTGTCACCTAAAGACCAGCAAGCTATAGCTGGAGTAAACCTGAAATAAAGTCAGACGTTGGCATGTTGAGTGAAATAGAATGCCAGTCTGAATGGCGCAGTTAGCTGGCCCCGAGATGCTTTACCCATCCTCGGTTTCAACAGAGAACTGCCGGTTGAGATTCAAGTCCAGCAACGCCATCAGACGCACAATTAAAACAGCTTGAATTAAGTTCCTGTGGGGCTCGCAGTCAATTTGAGTAGCCATGCATTGGGTTGCTCACCCTTAGCGAAGGAACAGGCTGACAATTGACTCGATGTCTTCTCGACTAAGTTTCAGTGCGGTGTCAAAATTTTCCTGTAGACACCAGATTCACAATCTTAGGAATCTGCACTAACACAGTGAAACTGCCTGATGGCATGAGCCTTTTACTCATGCTGAATGACGAAGACAATCGCATTCAAAGGGGGCAAAACTCAAAAGGGGCCTCTGCATTCAACGGGCTTTCAAGATATAAACAGCTCCGACGAATCTCACAATCATCCTGTTACTAAGAGACTCTAAAAACCAAACGTTGGCAGATGCGGTAATGACACACTCACTTAGTTGACAGCTAGTGAGGTATCAAACCACCCAAAAGATACTCCAACGCCACAGGTCGGTAAAGTGTCGAGATTACTCAGGCCTCAATGTATCGATTATCCCGTCGCTTTAGTCAAGATTCTTGATTGCTCGATCCACTCTCTAGATGAGTCGTCAAGGCATTGCCCTGCAGACACTTCAGCCGCTTTGGCGAGAGCCATACGTCTTTAGCCTGTCTACACTCATATCGGTAAGTACCAAGAATTTCTGTATTAAGTTGTCTAAAGATCCCGTGCTTTCGCTGAGTCGTTACAGCTCCCACGGTAAAGCCTCACTCACCTCCGATGCGGCTTGGGACTGGGCGATCGCTCGCAGAGCCTCCAGACCGCCAAAATCAAACTGCTCGTGATCGGCCAGATGCGAGGGGGTGACATGCTGCAAGCCGCGAAAGATGGCATCACCTCGGCCTGGTGAGTCGCGCTCCCACTGCGCCAGCATTTGCTTGATCTGCACCCGCTGCAGGTTGTCTTGAGAACCACAGAGCTGACAGGGAATAATCGGAAACTGCCGCTGGCGGGCATAGCGGGCAATTTCCTTTTCCACACAATAGGCTAGGGGACGAATCACAATATGGCGGTGATCGTCCGTGAGTAGCTTCGGCGGCATGGCCTTCATGCCCCCGCCGTGAAACAAATTGAGAAAGAAGGTCTCGACAATATCATCGCGGTGATGCCCCAGGGCAATTTTGGTGGCGCCTTCTTCAGCGGCGACGCGATACAGGGCACCACGCCGCAGCCGCGAACACAGCCCACACATCGTTTTGCCCTCAGGAATCACCCGCTTCACCACGCTGTAGGTATCTTGCTCGACGATGCGAAACGGCACCCCCAACTGGGTGAGATACTCGGGCAAAACATGGGTCGGAAACCCCGGCTGCTTTTGATCGAGATTGACGGCAAACAGCTCAAACTCGACAGGGGCATTACGCTGCAGGCTGAGCAGCAGATCCAACAGGGTGTAAGAATCTTTGCCGCGCGATCGCAGCCCCGCCTGCAGTTTCTTATAGGTTTTAGAGGTGGGAGCCGTGGCGGCAGTCGCTGTCATGATCAAAAAACGTAAAAGGGGCAAGCTCTATTGTAGGAAGCGGCGATCGCGGAACTCAAGAGGAGAATTGGGAATTCGAAGTTCGAAGTTCAAAGTTCGGTAGGCGAAACTCCCGGCTTGCCTTAGGACTTGCGGGTGCGGTCTGGCATGATCGGCGGGGAATTGGGTCGAGACAGGGCAGCGACATCGCGGGTGTTTTTTTGGACGGCGATCGCGGCGAACAGGCTGAGCAAAAATGACATGGCATAGAAGCCTTTTTCGCTCAAAATCAAATTGGCATTCCACAAGCCGATAACGAGTAGCGAGATGCAAAGAATTGTGGATAGCCAAGAGATGCCGTAGTAGAGATCGGTAACAGGAATGCCCTCATTGCGATCGCGCACCGTCTTTTGTACAGACACTGCAGCATATAAGCCGTACATCAAAATGGTGAAGTAAAAGCCCTTTTCATCTAATCCCATCGAGGATTTCCACAGGCCCGTGAGAAAGGCCGCCATGCCCATCGACAGGGCCGCATAGGAAGCCCCGATAAAGGCTGGAGTCGGTTTGGCAGTCATGGGTCAGTCTCCTTGTAGATAAATAAATGTTGTGTAGCAGCAAGCTCAAAGTGTCCATAGATTGGGGGCTCTCAGCACAATTCTTGATTAGCTAAGAGGCATAATCCCACGCGGCAAAAGCTTCGTGCCACTCCTGTTGAAGCCGCTGCTGAATCTTGGTATCTAAGGCCGAAAAACGATTCTTGCGATAATTTTTTCGACTATCGAGATAGCTGCGCAATCGGGCATTTAGGGTGTCTGAATATGAGAGTTGGAATTGGTGATAAATCTGCTTGACCTCAGAGATCGGATCTTGCTCTAACGCTGAGAAGCTGACTTCATAGAACTGATCGGGCGGAATCAAGTGTCGCTGGGCAAAGTACGCATCATAGAGCAGGCGATAGCGACGCAAAATTGCTTGATCCAGAACTTCTAGATCAGGCTTTTGTAAATAAGTGAGCCAGCCAGCGGTATGGAAATAGTGCCGCATCGATTGAAAGACGTCATAGGGATGACGGTGAATGTGGATGAATTTTGCCTGTGGAAAAAGCTTTAATAACAGGCGAATTCGAGCGGTATGGGGCGGTGACTTTAATACAAGAGGTCGCTGGTATTTGAAGGTCAGTTTTTGGAGAAACCAGAGAAATTTGTGTTGCCACTGCTGCAACTCGTCGGGCGTCAGGTTTTCCAGAGTGAGATAGCGTTCATAGTGCTGCTCGGCATCGGGAAAAGAGAGCGCCAGGTAATAGGACTGCAGCGTCATGAGGGCGATCGCAAATTCATCTTCTTGAGGCGAATTCACCTTGAGTTGCATGTTGTCCATGGGGCGGCGATCGGGCACTAGCTTTGCTAGCCATCGACTCAACAGCGGCTCAGTTGAGAGGAATGTTTGCGGGCTCATCACTTCGAAGGTATTGGGATAGGCCAGTTGCTCAATATCTAAGGCCAGCAGCTCATGCAAAAAAGTCGTGCCGCTGCGCCAATGACCGAGAATAAAAATAGGGTCGGTGGTTAATTCGGTCGCGGCGATCGCGCGGTCGTAGCGCCAAGATTCAACACTGCTGAGCACTGTGCTCAACCCACTCATTACCGTCGTCGCTGCCACCCGATGCCAGTAGGCTGGGGAGACGTGAAAGTGGTTTTGCTTTAATAACGACCACCAGCGATCAAAAGTAATACCGACTAAATAGTTGCCATCCAAATGCCACTGGTAGGGAAGTGAGGGAGAAGAGAACATTGTTGTTAGAGAGTGCGAGGTGTGAAACTTAGAAGAAAGAATTCTGAAGGCAGAATTTAAAGAGTGGAAAGGGACACTCAAATCCCACAATTCAAGCCTGAAAGTTGAGCCTAAAAATGAAGAGTTTAGCCTGGGTGAAGTGGCGAGCGAACTGGCAGCTGCGACCAGCAGAAATCAAAATTCAAAACTCTGAATTTCATAGGACTCTGCCCTTCCCACCGGGCACTCAAAATTCAAACATCCCAAGCGCCCGCATTAGCAATGCCATACTGCTGTCGGAGCGTATCGAGATCTTGATCTAGCACCGTTGCGGGGTCAATATAGGCGTCGATCGCAGGCCGAACGGTTAACCCCTGGCGCACGCCAGTGATGTAAAAGCGCAGAATTTCGTCAGGGCGATACACGGTGGCACTGCCCACGGTTTGATGCCAGCAGGCGCGCCAGAGCACTTCGACTAAAACACCCAAACTCTGTAGGTAGTAGGTCCAGGGGCGGCGGCGGGTCAGCGCCGTGAGCAGGAAGCCGATCAGGCGCATCTCGTCATCGATCGCGGTGCTGTAGCCAGTCACCACATGCATAATGTCGTGGCGCTGCAGGTCGCGCCAGGGCACGTTGATCCAGCCCACTTGCAGGTCGCGATCGCGCACAAAATCCGGATTCTGGGTGTAGTAGCGCTCTAGTCCCTGCCGCAAAGTTTGTGAACGGGTCATGGCGTTGAGTCCTGAGCATACTGTCGATTGAGGGGTGGCGCGATCGCTGCGGTCTGGGCCGCCGCCTGCAGTTCTAAATAACGATGCAGATACTCCGACAGCAGCCCATGCAGCAGTAGATTGTGCGCTGCACCAAACGGACTGTTCGGCGCCAGGGGATGACGGTTGGTCACTGTGTGATTCCAGCGGTAGTCGCCGGTGAGCTGGCTAAAATACAGCGCGAAGCTCTCGTCAAACTGTAGCGACAGCACCGCTCGCTGAAACTCGTCGCTGGTAACAAACAGGGAGTAGCAAATTTTGAACAACTCCAGCGCTGACTCCATATCCAGCACTTGCAACCAGCCGCGTTGGGTCACGTCCACGTCAATCTCTAACGGTCGCAGACCGCTGTAGTCAATCCCCCGCGATTGCACCTCCTCCAGCCAATGAGGGAATCTTTGCTGGGCTTGGTGATAATCCAGCACGAAGTTATAGAGGTTGATGTCGTGCTCTAAAAACGCATTCGCGCCCAAATCTTCCACCGTGCGCGGATAAAGGCTAGAGCGGGCGATCGCCGGATCGGGGCCATTGTCGATTAAAAAATTGACGATGTTAGAGCCGATCGCCAAGTGACGCACGATCAGATGGCACGCCTCAGGGGTGGTGAAAGTCTTGAGAAACCAGACGGCCAAGCCATGCATCAACCGGTACGAACGAAACTGAAAGGGCAGCAGCCGCTTCACGGTCATAATCGCGGCCATGCTGACGTTGGCGACGACCTTGATCGGCATCAGTAAATAGTTGCGCGACCAGCTCTGCAAGTCTTTAATCATGTAGGCTTTGGCCGTCGGGTCAACCGGAATCGCGGCATCAAAGTACAGCGCATCCCAATAGTTCGGGTCTTGGCGATCGCGCGGGTGGGGCATGTAGGTCATCGGTCGATCTCCTCTAGTTGCAGGCGATATAGGCGGGCGGTGGTCTGTGCCGTTTTGACAATGCGGGCGGCGATCGCGGGCGTCATCCAGTCAGCATTGAGAAACGTATCGAGCTTTTGCGTGTGGGCCTCGTCGTTTTCGCCGTGGTAGGTCAAAAACGAAACCTGGGTTTTATCCAGCGCCAGAGTTTGCTGAATTTGAGTCGCCCACTGGCCCGCCATGCGGTTACCCAATCCTTCAATCACAAAGATGCTGCCCAGTAAATCAATCGGATTTTCGCCCGAGGCGCGCTGAAAGATATAGGCCGATAGCGCTTCTGAGCCGATATTTTGCTCTGCGGTCAAAATCTCATCGAGCAGCCCGCCCACTGAGACGTAGTCACGCTCGAGCATTTGAAAGTCGCGGTGCTCGTCACGGGCGTGGGTGATGAGGTGCGATCGCAGCGCAAAGTCTGTCATGTTCGAGGCGGCGCGCGTAATCCATCGAGCCCCGTCTACAACTTGGGGACGCAGGTTCCGCAGTAGGGCTTTGTAATCCTCTAGGGTGAAGTTGCCTTGGTAGAGCCGCTGAATAATCGGCACCGATCGCAGTTCGCGTTCAAAGGTCAGCCACACCAGCATCAACTGCCGTAGCAGCTCGGCAGAGACGGTCAGGTCAGCAGACGCGGGCAGCTCTGGGGAGATTGCGAGGTCTGGGGTCGCAGAGGGAACTGGAGCAACAGCCGGAGCTGGAGCGTTGACGAGATCTACAGAGGTGGCAGTTGAATTTACGGATGGCAGCGGTGCAGCGGCCGGTGCAGCCAGTGGTGTTTGAACCTGAACGGATGATTGACTCCAGGCTGAAGCCTGGTCTGGCGCGGTACCATCCACTACGGTCAGCATCAAGTAGGCCGTGGTGAAGCGACCACTCTCCGGGACAAAACAAAAGATCTTTTGCCCTGGCTGTAACTTGCCCGAGTTGAACAGCTCTTCCAGCATCAGGTAAATCGAAGCGCAGCCAGTGTTGCCTCGGGTATAGAGGTTGGTGAACCACTTTTCCTCAGGAATCATGCAGCCCGCTTTTTCCAACAGGTCGATGATTTGGCTGCGAAAAAAGTGCGACGAGTAGTGACACAAGAGCCAATCCACCTCGTCCGGACGCACGCGACCGGCTTCAATCAGCCGCAGCCAACCTTCTACCCCCAGCTGTACCACCTTGTCTAACAGGCGAATGTTTTGCCGCAGATCGATCGCGCCCTGCTGGGCCGCCGCCGCCTGCGAAGGAAAGTCCATCCAGCTCTTTAAGGTCTCAGGATGCTCGACTCCGGCATACATGCACACTGGATGCGCGTTGGCATGGGAGATGGACTCAATCCACTCGACTTTGAGGCTGAGACCATGGGCCGCCGGGCGATCGCTGACCACACAGGCCCCCGCGCCGTCCGACAGCATCCACCGCAAAAACTCCGTATCAAAAGACAGACTGTCGCCTGCTTGGAGGGCCGTTTCGGCTTCAAAGCGAGTGTGCTTAAACAGGCGAGACGCCAACTCCGAGGCGACGGCGATCGCCGTTTGCTTCTGCCCTAACTGCACTTGCGAGGCCGCGTATTTCAAGGCAGCGACACCAGCACAGCACACACCTTGGTGCGAAGTCGCTTCCAACGGGGCCAGTTCTGGCAGTTCGCCATGCACCATACTGGCGAAGCCAGGCACCAGCAGATCGGGCCAGGTGGTGCCACAGGCCAGCAGATCAATCGCCCGAGGATTGAGTTGCGCTTGGGCCAGGACATCGCGCACAGCGGCGGCCGCCATTTGACTATTACTGATTGTGGTTTGCTGCTGACGATCGAGAGCGTAGTAACGCTGCTGAATGCCGTTGCTTTTAAGAATGCGATTCTTGACGCGAGAGGGGCGATCGCCCACTCTACCGAGATACTCTTCCATCTCATCGTTAGCAATGGGCTCACCCGGCAAATACTTGCCGATGTGAGTGATAAACGCCGAGTGATTGCTCGCCGCAGGGGGGATGGCAGATTGGAGAGAGAACGGTGGCATGACATAGCCTCCTGTAGAAAAGTACGGTCTTGTTCGCTGCTGTTAGTCGCATTCTCCGCATTCGCTCTCTGCATTGCCAATGAGTAAGCGGCAGATCTAAGCAGCTCAAAGCAGGCCGTCGCAGCACTACGAAGTAGATCGAAGTAGTGCGAAGTATTTGTCATCCAGGTTGCT
>CALCPB010000941.1 GCA_937897665.1 uncultured Halomicronema sp.
AGAGCCCGCACCGACTACATCGTTTTGCGACTTGAGTGCATTACTGACATCTAATATTGTCAGTTGCCGGGCCGCAAGGGCATTGGGATCAAGCCAGAGGCGCATGGCATTTTGTTTGAGGCCAAAGACGCTCACGTCTCCGACCCCAGGCACCCGCTTCAAGACGTCGGTGATGTTGAGATCGACATAGTTACTGATAAAGATATCGTCGTACTCACCGGCTTCGGCGTAGATGCCATACACCAGCAAAATACTGGTAGAAGAGGCGCGGGTCGAAACCCCCAACTGCTGTACCGGGGAGGGTAACTTCGGCAAGGCTTGGGCCACCCGGTTTTGTACGTTGACCTGGCTAATATCTTTGTTAACCCCGGTGGGAAAGTAGACCGAAATGCTGCTGGTGCCGGCATAGCTTTGGGAGGTCATGTAGTCCATGCCCTCAACGCCAGTAATGTCCCGCTCTAAAATCGTGGTAACGGTACTTTCTACCGTTTCGACATCGGCCCCGGTGTAAGCGCCTCGCACCTGAATCTGAATCGGCGAAATATCGGGCAGATAGTTCACCGGCAAGAGAGGAATACAAATGCCGCCCACCAGCAAAATGACGATGGTGCAGACTGTCGTGAGTACCGGGCGTTTAATGAAATTCGTGGCGATGGAAAATAGCGCCATGATGCTCCTCTAAAGCTTAGGACTCCGACTCGGACGCAGGCTCAATGGGAACGCCGTCACTAAGCTTGAGAATATTGGAGGTGGCGATGCGATCGCCCTGCTCTAGCCCTGACATCACTTGATAATTACCGTCTTGAATATCCCCTAGCTCAACCGGGCTCAAGCGCACGACTGCTTGATCGTTTGCATTCGCTTCTTCATCGATCACAAACACAAAATTTTGCCCCCCGACTCGCGTAATCGCTGTCGTGGGCACCAAAATACCTGGCTGAGTATCCCAAACGATGCGTGCTTCAACGGCTTGGCCATCGCGCAAATTACCATCAGGATTGCGAAACTGGGCCTTGGCTAAACTCGTTTGCCCCTCAGCCTCGACCGTCGGCGATACAAAGGTCAGGCTGCCGGCGGCCAGCTGCTCTTTACTAATCGGATCTAAAAGTTCGACTGCCAGCCCTGTGCGCAACTCCGCTGACCGATTTGAAGGTACTTGCAGATTGAGGGTCAGCGCGTCGAGCTGAGTGACCTTTGCCACTGGCTGGCCGGTGCTGACGTAATCTCCCAGTTTCACCGGCAGATCATCGACAATGCCCGCGATCGGGGTCACGACTTCTTTAAATGCCACACTGACAAGCGAAGCATCGGCCTGCGATTGGGCCTGACGAACGGCGGCATCGGCCTGCTGAATTTGCACCTGCGCGGCAGACACCTGTTCTTCTGCGGTAATCACCGCATTCTGCGAGGCCTCTTGCTGAGTTAGGGCTTCGTCTAGGCGAATTTGGCCGAGGGCACCCGCTTCTACGAGCTGTTGCGCGCGGGCGACATTGACCGTATCAAGTTCCAACTGAGCGCGGGCGGTTTCGAGCTGGGCTTTGGCAATATCCAGACCTTTAACCGCGTTTTCACGGCTGCCGATCGCCACATCCACGCCAGCCAAACTCCCTTCATAGTTGGGGACTGTTTGATCGGGCTTGAGCACCATCACCGACTGTCCCGCGCCGACTTCTTGCCCTGGCTCGACTAAAATCTGCTCAATGCGACCCTGAATTTCTGGCCGCACTTCCACGATTTGCACGGCCTCAAGATTGCCGACAAATTTGGAGCTGTCTTTGACGGTGTCTGACTGTAACGTTTCAAGTCTGACCGGCACCGCTGGCACTGCCGCTTCGGCCTCTGGCGTTGATCGACAACTTGCGCTCAACAAAGATAAAGAGATTGCTGTCCCTAAAAAGAGGGGAGATAGCCAGCTTTGAGACATTGGCTTAACACTCATCGTAATGAACCGACTCTCGCTGCGGTAAAGAGCAAATTAAGGTGACTCAGACGCTCAACTCAGGGATTAGCCAAGGCTACAGCACGCCTCGATTAGGCAAGCTCAACTTAAGCTT
>CALCPB010000942.1 GCA_937897665.1 uncultured Halomicronema sp.
CACCCCGACCGGGTGGAGGTACTGATGCCCAAAATTACCGGTATTCAATACGGCGATTGCGTGCAGTTAGCCGTGCTGACCGATGAAGTCCACATTGATTGACATTCCCTCTAGTATTGTTGCGCTGGCCTAGCCGGGGGCGGTGGGTCGGAGAGGCCTCTAGTTGGGAGCTTGGCGCAAGCGTTGGGGTCTGAGTCAGCCGACGGCCGGTGGCATTAGCGGGGCACAATTCTTACAGATAAATCATGTAGTCTTGGCTGAGATAGAGGGCACGCTCGGCATTGCGTCGCCGTTCGAGGCCAGCGAGCTTTTGCCCCCCGGCAAACACCCACCGCAAAAACTCATCCGCTGCCCCGACAAAATCGCCTGCATTGTGCTTGCGTAATAGCGTCGAATCTTCCAAGGCTCCGACTCCGACATTGAAGGCAAAAGACACCATCGCCGAGAACTGATCGGCGGTGGTCGCGATCGCCAGTGCGGCATCAACGCCCCGCTCAAACACCTTTAAGTCTTGCTGCAAGATGCGTTCGGCTTCGGCTTCGGAAATCCGCAACCCTGGCGTCACCGTGGGCGGGCCAGCCATCGAGGTATGACCATACCCGATCGTCCAAATGCCGACAGAATCTTGATAGGCGGTCAGCTCTAAACCATCAAAGCTTACGATAATCAACAGGACATCATCGTAAATTTGACACGAGGCCGTGGGCGGGGGAGCGGTCGATGCTGGGGGCGGTTCGGCATAGCCTGTCCCCAGGGAAAACACCATGGCCGTCGGCGCATCTGTCCGCATCATCCAGGCGGCCATCGCGACGACATCTAACACCTGCTCTTGGGGATTGTTCGAGGAAGGCGACTTGTCGATGCGATCGATCCAATGGCCGCCATCCATCAGATAAATGGCCGCGTCGGTTTCTTTAATCCAGGTACCCATGATTAGTTCTCCGGTTTAGTAGCCATAATCCCAACGGGCACGATAGCCGCGCATATCAATGTGGGTGAAAACGGTCGAACTCGCCAAGCCGCCGCGACTGCCCCACCACGGGTCTAAATCGGCATACACATCGTAGGGATGGATGCCTGGGATGACGAAATCGACGGCATCGCCGGTAATGTGGCGAGACTGCGACGCGCCCCCAATGGCGGCGTTAGTGGCCGGGTCACGATACCAAGAGTTGATCTGCATCGGTTGGTTATAGCGCCGTCGAATGTCTTCCAGCACGCTGGCGATTTCTAAAATGTTGTAGACGACGCTCGCACTCGCGGGGCGACGATAGAACCCGGTGGCCGGTTCAACATGCAGGGCTTCGCCCCAGGTAAAATTGCCGCGATCGCCATATTGCGTTTCTTGGTAGATGGGGTCGTTGGCGTAGTAAGTCCCGGCAAAACCAGGAAACTGCAGGGGAATGCCGCGATCGCTAGATTCGGGAAGGGCTTTACGAGGCGGTTCATCCGCTGGCCGATTGCCAATTTCGGTGCCGCTGATCGTCACATCGGGCACGAAGCAATACCAGGTATTGCGGCTTTGGGCCCCGAGAAACGCCCCCTGCAGGGAGACCCGCACATGCAGGTTGGCGGGCTGCGCGTAGGAATTGACCAAGAACACCGTTTTATTTTTAATAAAAACCTTATCGTCGTCCGCCAGTTCCACCGACTGCACGGGCCGATGTTTGAACAGCGTATCGCTGACCACCTGCAGCGTCTGGCGCTGGCCTTGAATTTTGATGTCGGGCGCAAATGCATACCAAACGGTCGTTTTGTCAGCGCCTAGTGTCGCATCAGCGAGTTCGACTTTGGTGTGGTTGCCCGCAGCGGGGGTAAACGAGAGCAGCTTGAACTGGCTGCCATTTTTGACAAACTGTTTAGCGGCGGGGGGCAAGTCGATCGACAGCTTCGGCTCTTGCTTAAACAGCGTGTCGCTGACCACGGTCAGGGTGGTATCGGTTAGCAGCTCAATGCCAGGAGCAAACACATACCAGCTAGTGGTTTGGCGATCGCCCAGCGTCGGCGTCAGCAGTTCCACCAGCCAATGGTTGCTGCCCACGTCGGTGTAGTATTCAATATCGAAAACAGTGCCGCTTTCGATCAGCACCTTTTCTTTATCGGTGAGCTGGCTCGAGTCTTTGAGTGACAGCTTAAAAAAGGTATCGATCACGGTGCGGATCTGCATGCCGCCGTGGCTGGATGGAATTGATTTGTCGCCACCGGGCCGCTCAGGGACAACCGGTAAAGGCTCTGGTGGTTCAGGCTCAGGCGGTCTCACAAACGGGGGCGGCACGGATACCGACGATTCGTCGTCAATCGGCTGGGGTT
>CALCPB010000943.1 GCA_937897665.1 uncultured Halomicronema sp.
GAGTAACCCAAGGGCGATCGCCCCAGCGCCGCCGCCAACTAAATACCGCAACAGTCGCCGCCGCCGCTCAAACAGTAATTGCTGGGACATTTCTCTCTCTCAAGCAGGTCATTGCAGCCAAGACGGGGCTCTCGACGCATTACTGCGGTGCGCTGGACGGTGGCGATGACCGCACAGCCGCCACTGCCCAGTCGCATCCCGCTACCACAGACCGATTAAGCCCCTCTCAATTATGCAACGCTGACCGCTACGCGACCTTAGCTTGAATGACCTGATGGCGATCGACGCCCTCTAACGCATAGCGGTTATAGCCATTTAGCTGAATCAGCTCCTCCAGATAATCTACCCGCGAGGCCGGCGCTGGGTGGGACGAGAGGTACTCGGCTTGATTCGATTGAGTATTCGCGTTCAAAGTCGCCATAAAATTGCGCAGGCCGTCGGCGGCATAGCCCGACGCGGCGAGGGCGCGGGTGCCTAAAATATCGGATTGACGTTCGTATTGGCGACTATATTGCAGGCTCGCCAGGTTACTCAGAATGGCCCCATAGGGAATCTGCTCTCCTAGCTGAGAGAGAATGTCACTCTTGTTGACACTTTGAATGCCGTGAGAGAGCACTGCATGGGCCACTTCATGCCCGAGTAAACCCGCTAGCTCAGCCTGCGAGTTAGCGGCCCGAATCGCGCCAGTGTGGACAAACACCTTGCCCCCTGGCAGCGCAAAGGCGTTGATGCTGGCATCGCGAATCACGAAGAACTCATAATCCAAATCACGCCCCATCAGCTGAGCGACTTCTAAACCGAGCTGGGTAACGTAATCGACAATCTCCGGATCTTCTACTAGCCGACCGCTCTGGCGATAGTCAGCTTTGAGCTGGTCAGCAATTTCGCCCCCCAGCGCTGACTCATCCTGAAAGAGCCGCGCGACCCGCTCATAGGTGTCAACCGCGTTGTCGGTCGAATCCCATGGCGCGTTGCCAAAAATAGCGCCAATGCCAATGCCGATCGCCGTATCGGTAATGTTTTGGTTGCGCTGATTATTAAGAAAGGTGTTGAGTTCATCTTCGGCGCGGTTTCTAAATTCACCCGCTTGAGGATGATCAAGGTTCAAAATGGCGAACGATCGCGCCGCAATTGAGGCTTCCAGATGCTGGCCATCATCGGCCAGAGCCTCAACCTGAGCCATCACAATGTCAGAGGAATAGGGATGCACAGTTGCCGCTTGCTCCAGCACCGCCAGAGCTTCACCGCCGCGATCCTCCTCTTCTAGAATCTCAGCGAGCTGTAGGGGGGCCACCACAAAGGCAGGCTCAGCTGCCACTAGCTGTTCCAGAGCCACCACTGCGCCACTCGTTTGATTGGCGGCGATCGCCTGCTGAGCCGCATTCCAATAGGCCAAACTAGCCGAATCGAGCGCTTCGGGTTCATAAAGCGGCTCAACTACTTGGGAAACTGCATCAGTCGAAAATGCTGGCTTTAACTCGCGATAGAGCGTTTCTGCTGTGGCCACATCGCCTTGGCGGTAGAACTGATCGGCTTCCACAAACGCCGCTAACCGATTGCCGCTCGCCGCTTGAGCCAGTTTTAGCGGATCTGCCGCCCGCACCGAGTGCGACCCGAGTGCCCCGAACCCACCACTCCAGACCAAACATATCAGCGCGCCGAGCGTAACCAGTAGACCGTAGCGAAAACGCTTCATCATGAGGATTTCCTAAAAACTAAAACAGCACACCTAACTCGTAACCATTCAGCGGTTTGTGAACTCTCTTCAGTGACTACAGTGTGAACTCAGGAGAATTACGGAGAGCCTAGGGACAGCGCAGCAGATAGTCCCACTCGGTCGTGTCAATTGTGGAGTTGCCCGTGACGATCACCTCTAAGCTGCCCGACTGCCCCGAGAAAGGAATCGTGAGGGCCGCATTGCCAGACACAAAACCGGTATCTAAGATTTCTTGCCCGTCTTGTCTGATTTGTAAGCGATCCGGGGCGTTGTACATCTCATATTCCAGTTCGATTTCGCCCTGGCGGGCGCTCATTTGCACGATGCGGCGATCGCCTTCTTGCCCGCCGCTGGCCTGCTCGGTATTGCAAAACGCAATGGGCGGAGAATTCACCGTGTCAATTCCCAACTCCTCTTGGCAGGCCGTGACTTGGAGCCGATCAGGGGAGTTGGTGGCAAAGGCACAGAGCACTTCCATATCCACTGAAGTGAGGGCCGCTGCGCGATCGAAGGTGGTCACCTCACCGTTGCTATTGGCATAGGTGTAGCGTTCGCCCTGCGTCACCACGGCGGGCTCTGCCAGCCCCGTGGCTTGCACATTAATGGCCCCCTTGAGCACATCGACCTGCACCCCAGTATCGGTATCGCGGGTCTGCACCAACACTTCGTCACTGCCCTGAGCGGTCACTAT
>CALCPB010000944.1 GCA_937897665.1 uncultured Halomicronema sp.
CGGGCGAGAAGCCATGTACCCACAGCTAAGTAGCTGGATTGTTGTATGCTCGATGCAAAACTTGGGGCAGCGTTTTACCCAGATTCCAGTTGATTGCGGCCTCGGGCGCGACCTGATTACCGCGCCGAACGGTATCGTGATTGCCACAGCCAGTGATCCAATGATCGCCTTGAAAAATCACCTCACCGACCCGTCGCCACTTACGATCCCAGAAGCCCTTAAGCGTCGGCGTATTGTGAGCAAAGATCAACGGCCCCCATTGAAATGACCCCGGTTTCATCTCCACCAGTTCGCGATAGGTGGACTTTTCTTCCCAACCGTCCTCTGGCCAGGGGCGTCCGTCTTCAAAGATGGAGAACATCAGGCGACGATACCCATGAATGTCTTGCACCACATCGCTCATCGCCAACAGATAGGCGTCGTCTTGTTCAACCCGGCCTGAGAGCGGATTAAAAAACCGAAAATCCTGACCGCCATCGACCCGCACACCATCAGCCCCCGTGTTGATTTTGCGGCGCTGCATTTCTAACAAAATGGCTCGCACCTGAGGTAACTGATGATTCAAATCCTGGCCATACATGTTGGGGCCTTTAAAGAACTGTTGTGTCAACAATTCAATGCCTTGGTTATCAGAGTGACCATAAACCAAGTCGTAAATGAGGCCGATGGAGCCACCAGCGAAGTTATGCAAAGCCGCGACAAAATCGACCACTTCATCGGGTCGCAGGCTGCTCAACACGGCTGGATTCGTCGATGACGAGGCCACAATCGGGACGTCGTAGCCCCAATTTTGTGTATCGGGCTTACGGAGGGTGACGGGGACGACGTCGGTATCATCCTCATCCGCCGAGAAATTTTGCACCGCCCCCAAAGCAAAAAATTCGTGCTCACCGTTGGTGTCTTCGCGGCGATATTCGATCGTCGGCTCTACAGGCAGAAGCTGTACAGCATCGTACCCGGTATAGATTTCCTCGGCTGGCAGCAGCGCTTCATCAGCAGCGATTTTGTCAGACACCCGCTGAATGATGCGGGTCAAGCCCGCCAGCGTGCCCTCTGGGGAAGCCGTTTTGACGTGAATTTGCAGAATATTCGTCGGCGTTGGGACGCGAGGGACTTCCGCATCGGGTATTCCTTTCGGTGCCGCCGTACGGCGAAAGTAGCTCAGGTCAGTACGCCGCCGCTGCAGCCGCCGCATGTCGTAGACTTCGGCGGGAGCAAACACCCCGTAGGGCGTGGAATAGGCCAGCGGATCGCGGATAATATGCACTCGCTGCTCAGCATCCACATAGCGCAGCCAGTAAAAAGAGCCAGCGGTGGTGCGGTTACCCGCTTTGACCCCTGAAACTACAGCCCAGAGGAATTCGCCCTGCTGCGCGACAGGCACTAAGTCATGTTGAAACTCGACGGTCTGACGCGGCTCTTGAAAGTGAATGGGCGTCAGTGGGGTAAAAATCTCCAGTTCGAGTGAGCGCTCTGACTGAATGACGTCCCCGATCAGTTCCGGCGTCCAAAACCCAAATTCTGTCAGACCATCACGGCGATAGTGGCTACCCAGTCGTTTGGCTAAGCGCTGCCCGCGGCCAAAATAGGTGTCTTCAGACGCCATGACCGAAGCGGCCCAATTCAATAATGTCTGGGTTTCATCGTCAACGAGGCGGAGGTTAGCAGCAGTGCGAACGCTTTTAACTTGCACAGTAATCGATACTCTTAGGTAGACGGAGCGGTATTTAGAGAAAGATAGGCAGACCAGCTAAGCCAAGGCTCCTAGAGGCCTCAATCGCGCTAGCACTAGCGCTGCAGAGAAGCGATCGTCCAGGCAATGAGGCTTAAGGCGGCCAGTCTGTTTATAGTTTGTCAGACATCGGAAATCGGTGAGCGTAGATGTGACGGTGCTGAATAAGAGTTTTATGAAGGATTGAGTTTATTGACTAAACACTTAGGTCATTGATGCCCACTTTTCAAGGCTATCGACCAAGGAAGAATTCACTGTATTAAGGCTACTTCAACAATCGTATTCTGTCGTGACAAATTGGCCGGTGCCCTTTTTCTCAACTATCGTGCTCCAGGAGGTGCCGCAGACAAAGGCGTAGAACCGGCTTCGCAGCGCCACCACTCAGCCCCGTTTCTGCCGCTTCATCGCGATCGCCCTCACCCCAAAACAGCTCGCCCCCTAGGAGCTGCGATCGCCCCCAGTCAAGTGCTTCATCATTTATCAAAATCTAGGTGCCGAGAGCACCAGGCAGAGAGCGAGTCCCGTCTAGCGGCCATTACTCGTTGACGGGGCGGTGCTCCTGAGCCCTGACGAGCAGTCGGCAAAACGCCATAGGCAACCGACAGACGGCACTCGTGGGAGATGAAAACGCCGCCGCCTGCCCCTCAAATCGTGGCAGTATGACAGACGTTAGTAGTCCTTTGGATGGTTATGGCGCTGACTCAAACTTGCCATACTTAATTCATCGTTATTGTTGCTATCGCCGTAAGTAGTCAGGAGAACTGAATATGAAATCTTCCCTGGTCATTCTCTATCACCGTGAACCTTACGATGAGGTTGTGGTAGACGGCAAGACAGTCTACCGCGACAAAAAGAGCCCCAACGGCATCGTGCCAACGCTCAAAACCTTTTTTGCCAATGCTGAGAGCAGCACCTGGATCGCCTGGAAGCAGATATCGGCCAAAAAACAGGCCAATTTTGAAGAGCGTGTCGTGATGGAAGGCGGCAATGAGAGTTGTCAGGTTCGGCGCATTCCTCTCAGTGCTCAGCAGGTTAAGGAGTTTTACTACATCACCGCGAAAGAAGCTTTTTGGCCAATTTTGCATTCCTTTCCGGAGCATTTCACCTACGAAAGTTCTGATTGGGACAACTTTCAAGCGATTAATCAGCTGTTTGCCGACGCCGCTTGTGAAGATGCGGCCGACGATGCCCTGATCTGGATTCATGATTACAACCTGTGGTTGACGCCTTACTACATTCGGCAAAAAATGCCCAATGTCAAAATTGCCTTCTTTCACCACACACCGTTCCCGGCTGCCGACGTGTTCAACATCTTGCACTGGCGCAAGGCGATCGTTGATAGCCTGCTGTGCTGCGATCTCTGTGGTTTTCACATTCCTCGCTATGTGGAGAATTTTGTTTCGGTGGCCCGCAGTTTACGCGAAGTCAAAATTGTTGAAAAAGGCCCCGTTCGTGAGGCTTTTACGCCCTTTGGTCTAGCGTTGGCAGAGCCCGAAATGACCACCCAAATGTCGTACCAGGGACGCACCATTCATCTGGATGCCTTTCCTGTGGGCACTAACCCGCAATACATTGCCGAGGTCGTCAATTCGCCAGAAGTGCAGGCCAGCGTCCGCAAGATTCGCGATGACATTGGTGACAATAAGCTCATCGTCTCAGCGGGCCGGGTGGACTATGTCAAAGGCGCACGGGAAATGCTGCTGTGCTACGAGCGTCTGTTAGAACGGCAACCGGAAATGCAGGGGAAGGTCAATCTCGTCATGACTGCGGTCAAAGCGGCAGCGGGCATGCGGGTGTACAAAACCGCCCAAAGTCAGATTGAGCAACTGGTCGGTAAAATTAATGGTCGCTTCTCTCGGCTCAACTGGACGCCGATTTTGTTGTTTACAGAACCGGTGCCCTATCACGAACTGATGGCGTTCTATGGCACCGCCGATATTGCTTGGATTCCCCCGTTGCGGGACGGCCTCAATTTGGTCGCAAAGGAATATATTGCAGCCCATCAAGGCCGCGATGGCGTATTGATCTTGTCGGAATTCACTGGCTCCGCGGTAGAACTACCGGACGCTATTTTGACCAATCCCTATTCTGACAAGCATATGGATGAGTGCATTGACCAGGCATTAGCCATGAGCCCAGCAGAGCAAAAAGAACGGATGCAAAAGCTGCACCAGGTTATTCAACAATATGACGTGTCGGAATGGGCCAATCATATGTTCCGTGAAGCCAATGCTACGGCGCTACCGGAAGAACCTGCGCTAGTTTAAAGCCACAGCAGTCGGGGGTCGCCCCATCGGCGGCCTCAATCAACCCCTGAGGCCCGATCTAACTCGGGCGTGATTTTTGACGCCTGCAGGGGTTTTATGAAAGTGAACTGGCGGCTCTTCTGCCTCGTCATTAATGCCAGCGCTGCCATCGACAGTGGTAGCGCGTTGTGTTCCCCAAAGTTCTCCCACCAGCCGATTTGCCGCATTTAAAGGATTTTCAGATGAGAGATCTCCAAGCGATTCAACGCCGTGACTATGACGTCGTCGTCATCGGTGGCGGAGTGAATGGAGCGGCAACAGCGCGAGACTCGGCCCTCAGGGGATTGTCCGTACTGCTGATCGAAAAGAATGACTTCGCTGGCGGTACGACGAGCTGGTCAACTCGGCTAGTTCACGGCGGCCTACGCTATTTGGAATATTTTGAATTCCACCTGGTCAGAGAGTCATTGCGGGAACGAGAGATTTTGCTGCGGACGGCCCCCCATCTCGTGCAGCCGATTCAGATGACCATTCCGATCTATGGCAGCGGCACCCGCAGCTATTGGGAAATCCAGGCAGGCATGTTGCTTTACGACATTCTCAGCTACGACAAGACCCTGCCCAACCATCGAATGCTATCCAAGGCCAAGCTGCGACAGCTATTTCGCTCGGTCGATCATGAAGATGCCAAGGGTGCAGCCCAGTACTACGATGGCCAGGCAGAACACGCCGAGCGGCTGTGCTTAGAAATTTTGTTAGACGCGCAGGCCGCCGGGGCCGACGTGCTGAACTATGCCACCGTCACAGGCCTCAAGCGCGAGGGCGATCGCCTGACCGAGCTGACGGCCTATGACCAAATCGCCGATGCCGACTTCACGGCGACGCTATCGGCCAAGGGCGTGGTCGTTAACACCTCAGGCCCTTGGGTTGACCGCGTGTTGGGGCTCGGGCAGCGTGATGGTGAGACTGACCCGATTGGCCGCGATCGCAAAATCGGCGGCACCAAAGGCAGTCATATCATTGTTGATCCGTTTCCGGGAGCACCCAACACCGCGCGCTATGTTGAAGCGAAATCGGATGGTCGGCCCTTCTTCATCGTGCCGTGGTGCGGTCAGTTCCTGATTGGCACTACTGATTTGAAATACACCGGTGACCTCGACCAATTCAAAGCCAGTGACGACGAAATTGATTACCTGCTGACGGAAACCAATCGGGTGCTGCCCACCGCCCGCATTACCCGCGCCGATGTGAAATTCACCTATTCTGGCATTCGTCCGCTGCCCTACGCCGAAGGCAAAAAGGCGGGCAGCATTACCCGTGCTCATATCCTCTACGACCATACGAAAGAAGGGGTCAGCAACCTGGTGTCGCTGATTGGCGGCAAGCTCACCACCCATCGCCAAGTCGGCGAAGAGATGACCGATTGGGCCTTCAAAAAAAAGGGCCAAGCCGCGCCCGCCTCCCCCACTCGGCATCAACCTCTACCAGGCTGCATTTGGCCTGACGACGATCGCATTGACGCGGCTTACCAACGCTATCGAGACCGCATCAGCGTCGCTAGCCTTGATCATTTGTTTGGCGTCTATGGGGCGCGGGCGCTGCCGATCTTAGCCCTGACAGACGAGGCACCGGATCTAGCAGAACGGCTGCTCGTGACTCATCCCAACCTGCGGGCCGAAGTGGTCTTTGCCATGCGAACAGAAATGGCCCACTCAGTGCTCGACTTTACGCGGCGGCGCACAGTGCTGGCGATGAATGCGAATTACGGCTACGACGTGTTAGAGCCCATCCTCGCCACCCTCAAGCAGCACTGCGACTGGGATGAAGAGCAGTGTCAACGCGAAGTACAGGCCTATAAGCAGTTTATGGAAGCTAACTGCATTCCCGACTATGTGATGGCTGAGGCCGCTGCTGGGCGATCGCTGCAGGCCGTTTAGAGTTCGCTGATATGATTGATGAGCTCGAGTGAACCCGGCGACGCCAATCGTCACTCGGCTGCTGTTTATGTCGAGTTCGGCCCTAAGTTTTATGGACTCTACGACTTCCTCCCCCATTTCCATCGACGCTGAGCAGGTGCAAAAAGAGTCAGCCGAGCTGACGATTTTGGGTGCCGGGGCTTGGGGCACAGCCCTCGCTCAGCTAGTCGAAAAGAATGAACACACCGTATGCCTGTGGTCGCGACGGGCGGCCATCACACTGGCCGAGGCTGTTGCCGGCTCCCACGTGATTTTGTCGGCGGTTTCCATGAAAGGGGTGCCTGCCGTCGCCGCCCAACTCAAAGCCGCAGGCATTCCCCGCGAAACCATTCTGGTCACCGCCACTAAGGGACTCGATCCCGAGACCACCCGCACGCCCTCACAAATTTTTCAAGACACCTTTCCTGACAATCCCGTCGTGGTTCTCTCAGGCCCCAACCTGTCCAAAGAGATTGAGAAAGGGCTCCCTTCCGCCACTGTTGCTGCCAGCACTCATCCCGAGGCCGCGGAAGCCGTGCAGTATCTCTTTGCGTCGGAGATCTTCCGCGTCTACAGCAGTCCCGATCCGCTCGGGGCCGAACTGGGGGGGACTCTGAAAAACATCATCGCGATCGCAGTCGGCGTTTGTGAAGGATTAGCACTGGGGTCTAACGCCCGCTCGGCATTGATGACCCGCGCCCTGCCCGAGATGATCCGCATTGGCACCCACCTGGGGGGTCAAGCCGAAACCTTTGTCGGCCTATCCGGTCTCGGCGATATGTTAGCGACCTGCACCAGCGTACTCAGCCGCAACTATCGAGTCGGGTACGGCTTAGCTCAGGGCAAGTCACTGGAGCAGATTTTAGAGGAAATTGGCAGCACGGCGGAGGGGGTCAATACGACCAACGTGCTGATCCAAATTGCCAACCGCGAACAAATTCCCGCGCCCATCTCTCGGCAGGTATACCGGCTTTTGAACGGTAAGATTACTGCTCAAGAGGCGGTTGAAGCCTTGATGGAGCGAGACCTCAAGGCCGAAGCTTGCCTGCTGACCTAATCGCCACTCAGCAGACTGCCGAAAATACTCACCGGCCTTACGGAGCGATCGGACCAGAGTGCCGCGTGACGCCAGCCGAAACGCCAGTACCACCACCGAAAGGTGCGCCCTCATCCTTTAAGATGGACGACTGTGCGTGTTTGTGAGTGAAAGACCATGCGATTTTTTGTCTCTCTCTGTAGCCTCGCCCTCGCGGTGAGTAGTCTGGGGAGTGCCGCCAGTGGGGCCGCCACCCCTAACCGCGCCCAGGTGCAGTGGACCACTGCCGCGATCGCTCAAAGTGAAGCCACGACCCTGCTCCGGTTTGAGACGCAACACTACGTCGTGCATGTCTACGAGCGAGCGGATTTCACCTACTTGAATGTGTACAACAAAGAAACGGGCTTCACCGATCAGGATGGCGTGTTAGCTTACTTACTGCCCCCCGAAGACGAAGACGTCTGGCAAATTTATGCCAATCAGCAGGGGGACTTAGAATATCGGGCCAAGATCAATCCGGAGGGGGAAACCGAACTGGAAATCGGTCTCATCGGTGGACCTGCCGCCCCGCCAGCGCCTGGCTTCAACACCACCTATGGCTTTCCCCATCAGTATTTAGGAGCCGATGTTGACACCACCTTAGCCGCGCTAGAGGAGCTCGGGTGGAACGTCGACCAGACCGAATCCGACGCAGTGGCGCTGACCCGCAATCAACTAGCACTCAATTTAAAATTCGATCCTGATACTGGGGTGATCACCTACACTCGCCTCATTGATCTGACCTAGGGGGCACCTTGCAACGCGTCATTGTGAGTCCGAGCCAAATTATCGACACGACTCTCACCCTGACGGCTGAGCAGCAGCACTATCTCAAGCGAGTACTCAGGCTTCAGGCGGGCGATCGCTTCCTTGCCCTCGATGGCCAGGGACACCTTTGGCTCGCCTCCCTGGCGACGGATGCTGCCCAGGCCACCTTAACCCCGGTGTCTGAACCGACAACGACCGCCGCCGTAGCCTCTAAACCTCACATCACCCTAGCCGCCTGTTTACCGAAGCAAGGATTTGACGATGTCGTGCGGCAAGTCACAGAACTGGGCGTTGATCAGATCGTGCCGCTGCTCAGCGAGCGTACCCTACCCCGCCCCAGTGCTCACAAACTCCAGCGCTGGCGGCGCATCGCCACTGAAGCCGGCGAACAATCGGAGCGACTCACCGTCCCGACAATTTTAGAACCCACAGCCTGGTCAACGTGGCTGACTCAACCCTCCCAGGCCCATCGATATCTCTGTGTAGCAAGGCGGTCTAGTCAATCATTATTATCAGCATGTTTATCCTGCCAACCGCGCTCAGTGGTCATTGCCGTGGGCCCAGAAGGCGGCTGGACGGAGCCTGAGGTCACAGCCGCGATCGCCATTGGCTATCAGCCAGTCACCTTGGGCCCGCAAATATTACGAGCTGTAACTGCTCCTATCGTGGCCCTCGCGATTCTGCAGGCCAGACTCCAGTTGCATTAAAGGCTATGTGCCAGCTGTAATAGCGACCCTTAGCAGGCAACAGGACAGAATTGAATTCGTTAGTATGAGTCCAATTCTTTAAGATGACAGAGCCTGAGGTCACAGTGGCGAGCGCCAATAGCTATCTACCAGCCACCTTGGGCTCGTAAAGCTTACGAGCTGTGTCAGCTCTAATAGCGACTTTCGCGAACCTACAGGACGGAATCGAACATGTCAACATACTTTATCTTTAAGATAGGTAGCCCATGGAAACCGTCAAAATCTTAGATACCAACAGCACAGAAGACTGCCTTGCGGGGTTTCACGCTTTATCAGATCCCTTGAGAGTGCATGTCATCGAACGTCTGCGAACCCATGAAATGTGCGTCTGCGACCTCTGCGAAGAACTAGACGTCAGTCAGTCCAAGCTCTCCTTTCATCTGCGCGTGTTAAAGGAAGCGGGGTTAGTCCAAGCTCGTCCTCAAGGTCGCTGGACCTATTACAGCCTCGACTTATCGCAGTTTGTTGTCCTCGAGCAGTATCTGTCTGAATATCGCCGCTTCAGTCCCATTATTCCTAGCCGCCTGTTGGAAGCGAGCTAGTTGAATGGCGCAATGAACGGGTTTAGCTCTCGACAAGCGTTAGCCCCAACGCTTCGACATCACCAAGGCCTTGAGATCCTCAGCATTTTTTCTAGAGAATGCTGAGGATTCTCATTAAGGGGCAGCGATCGCCTTGTGAACACCACCTTCTGGCCGTTTTCTAGAGATGCTTTGGTTCCCCCTGCCCCGTGCTGGAATGGGCTAGTATGATCATCTGCGTCGCGTTTTGGATGGGATTTTTGGGGCATGAGCACAGGTACCCTCTTCGACAAAGTTTGGGACTTACATACCGTTGGCACCCTCTCTTCTGGGCAAACCCAGCTGTTCATTGGGCTGCACCTGATTCATGAAGTCACCAGCCCCCAAGCCTTTGCCATGTTGCGAGAGCGCCAACTGCAGGTCATGTTTCCTGAACGCACCCTGGCCACAGTCGATCACATTGTGCCGACTGATAGTCAGGCTCGCCCCTTTGTCGACCGACTGGCCGAGGAGATGATCGAGGCGTTAGAAACTAACTGTCGCGAGCACAACATCACTTTTTACAATATTGGCTCGGGCAGCCAGGGCATCGTTCATGTAATTGCCCCCGAGCAGGGCCTGACCCAACCGGGCATGACGATCGCTTGTGGTGACAGCCACACCTCGACCCACGGCGCTTTTGGCGCGATCGCCTTTGGCATCGGCACCAGCCAAGTCCGCGATGTCTTAGCCTCGCAGACCTTGGCCCTGGCCAAGCTCAAGGTGCGCCGAATTGAGATTAACGGTTCGCTGCCCCCCGGCGTTTATGCCAAAGATGTAACACTACACGTCATTCGGCAATTGGGCGTTAAGGGTGGGGTTGGCTATGCCTACGAATATGCGGGCACCACGATTGAAGCGATGTCGATGGAAGAGCGGATGACCGTCTGCAATATGTCGATTGAGGGCGGCGCGCGCTGTGGCTACGTTAATCCTGACGCGGTGACCTACGACTATTTGCGTGGCCGAGAATTTGCCCCCGGTGAGGCGCAGTGGGATGCTGCCGTGGCCTGGTGGGAAAGCCTGCGTAGCGATGCTGATGCTGACTATGACGATGTGGTGGTGTTTCAGGCCGCAGATATTCCGCCCACGGTGACCTGGGGCATTACGCCGGGTCAGGGCATCGGCGTGAATGAACAGATTCCCACATTAGATAGCCTGCCAGAGGGCGATCGCGCGATCGCCGAAGAAGCCTATCGATATATGGAGTTGCAGCCAGGCACCCCGATTCAAGGCACCAAGGTTGACGTGTGCTTTATCGGCAGCTGCACCAATGGTCGGCTCAGCGATCTGCGAGAAGCCGCCAAAGTCGTTCAAGGCCAAAAGGTGGCTGCCGACGTCACGGCATTTGTCGTACCCGGCTCAGAACAGGTCAAAGTCGCGGCAGAATCTGAGGGCTTAGACACCATTTTCGAAGCCGCTGGGTTCGAATGGCGCGAGGCGGGCTGTTCGATGTGTTTGGCGATGAATCCGGACAAGCTGCAGGGCAATCAAATCAGCGCCTCCTCGTCTAACCGCAACTTCAAAGGCCGCCAGGGGTCATCCTCAGGGCGCACGCTACTGATGAGTCCGGCAATGGTTGCCACCGCCGCGATCGCGGGCCGGGTCGAAGATGTGCGCCATCATTTGCCAGGATGAGGCGATCAGGAACTTAGCCCGATGTTAATTAATTATTAAACCTAAGCCTCCCTGACCTTAAGAAACGTTGTCGATGATGGCAGGTAAGAATATCTAGCGGTAGCCACCTGCGCGTGGCCTTGGGTACTGGTGGCCTCGCGGCTAGCCTGTGACCAGCAGAGGGCGCTTCGAGATATTTTTGACCTGCATCTGGTAACCCGTTGTGTTTGCAATACCCTCTGTGCGCTCATCCGCTACAGCGAAATGTTCTCCTGACGACTTTGTAGCAGTTTTAGAGCAGCTTTATCGGGAGCGCACACTGACTCCCTATCCAGCCGGTAGAACGATTCCCCTACGGCTGAACGAACTGTTGATTGTTTGCCGAGGGGTGGTGCAGCTTTACACCATTCAGCAAGACGGCAGCGAAACGCTACTCGGATTAGCCGGGCCTTCAATGCCAATCGGCCTACCGTTGACTGTGGTCGATCCCTACTGGGCCACGGCTCTCACCGATGTCGATGTCCTGCCCCTATCCATGATGGAGGTAGAATCTTCGCCGATGCTGATGGGCGGCATTTGTCGGCACCTGATGCTGCGACTGCAGCAGTCAGAGGCCTGGCTGGCCATCTCCGGTAAACGCCTAGTCGCCGATCGCCTACGACAGCTCCTGCTCCTCATTGCCCAAGACTTTGGCCAGGTCGAAACTTGTGGCGTGCGCATTCCTGTCCGTCTGACCCATCACCAGCTCGCCACCGCGATTGGCACGACGCGCGTTACTGTCACGCGGCTGCTGAAAGATTTCAAAGAAGAGGGCTGGTTGCAGACTCAGCAGCGCTATTTGATTGTGCAACTGGCGCAACTATATGACAGCAGCTGGAGCCGTTTATCCCTGTAGGGTCCACTAGATTGGCTGAACACTATCCTAGCCATCAGCTCATGACAGAGATCCGCCAGATTTGAGCCATTGAATTCACAGCCGAGCTGGGAGCGATCGCGCTGTCACCTCTAGCCCAACAGCTATTCCAGCCACTAGGACCCACTTGCCCTGAACATACCTCTGCCTAATACCAGTACTCCAGAACAGAGCTAC
>CALCPB010000945.1 GCA_937897665.1 uncultured Halomicronema sp.
CTAGGATGAACTTGACGGATACAGCTGGAGAACGCGGGGGAAGCCAGGTGTAAGGGAGCCAGATGGGTTGAATGATTTCGGATGTCTGACAGGTCGGGGGATTGAGGATTCGTCACCTAAGGGGACTTGCTTCTCAGTCCTAACCTGTCAGAGTGTGTTCATCGGCGACAGTGCCTACAGCTTGGCGTGGGAACCATCACAGAATGGAGCATTGCCAGTCTGTTTGCACTGGCATAAAGCAACTTGTTTTTTCTCTTCAATGGTGAACTTCATCGGGGTGAAGCCGGTGCCTTGGTGAGCCCCATTGCAAAAGGGCTGATTATCCGAGTTGCCGCAGGTGCAGTACCAATAGTCTTTCGCTTCTAGCTCCATAACTTTGGGCTGCTTAGCCGCAATGTTGGGGGTATCCATCGTGTTCGATTCTCCTCTAGGTGTCAGTGGGCAATCGCCCCGGAAAATCGGGGAGAGGCCTTACCCCACCCCCAAACTTTTAGCGCTACCGTGACCCCGCTGGCAGCGATCGCATCGCTAGCCAGTGGGATCATCTGTATTGCCCGTGGCAGTCTAGCGAACTCAAGTTAAGCGGCCATGTCAAACACCAGCACTTCGCTATCGTCACCGCTGCCGGTGAGGGTCAGCATGGCTTCATCACTCACCGCAGCGCCATCACCTGCCGTCAGATCGTGACCGTTGAGATTAACCGCGCCGCGCGCTACATGCACCCAGGCCACGCGGCCTGGGGCGATCGCCTGAGTCACGGTCTCAGGTGCGCTCAAATTGGCAGCGTAGAGGTTGAGATCTTGGTGAATGGTGACCGAGCCATCACGGCCATCGCGAGATCCAACTAACCTCAGCTGGCCTTGCTTCTCAGCGGGGGCAAAGTAGGTTTGCTCGTAGCCGGGCACGCTGCCGGTTTGCTCTGGCAGCCCCCTGATATGCAATAAAAGAACGGGCTCAGTCATAGACGCGTTGTAATCGCTGTGCAAAATGCCGGTACCCGCCGACATGCGCTGGACGTCGCCAGGGCGAATGATGGAGCCATTGCCGATGTTGTCTTTGTGGGCCAGCTCACCGGACAACACGTAGGAAATGATTTCCATATCACGGTGACCGTGGGTCGAAAAGCCTTGCGACGGCGTCACCTTATCTTCGTTGATGACGCGCAGGGTACCAAAGCCCATGTGAGCAGGATCGTAGTAGTTGCCAAAGGAAAAGGTGTGGCGACTATCTAACCAGCCAAAGTTGGCTTTGCCGCGATCGCTACCAGAACGAACTGTAATCATGGAACACCTCCTGGGGTGGCGTCGAAACTCGGAATCTTTCCGATGGCTTTATTATGAATTGAATTACAATAAAAGACAATACGCAATTCAATAGACGGTTTGTCTCTTTTTTGGCGACAATAAAATGGATAAATTTGAAAGCATGCGCGCCTTTGTCGCCGTGGTTGACGCGGGGGGATTCGCCGCCGCCTCACGCCAGATGGGGCTGTCGCGCTCGGCAGTCAATAAGCTAGTGATCAATCTAGAAAATGCGCTCACTGTGCAGTTGCTGCAGCGCACAACCCGCAAAGTCACGCCAACCCCGACTGGTCTGGCCTTTTATGAACGGTGTGTCGCGATTTTGGCCGATTTGGCAGAAGCCGAACTCGCCGTTTCACATCTGCAAACAGAACCGAAGGGCCAGCTGCGCATTAATGCCCCGATGACCTTTGGCACCCGATATTTAGCCCCGGTCATAGCCCAGTTTTTGCAGCGGTATCCGGATCTGCATGTTGAGCTGAGTCTCAGCGATCGCTTCATCGATCCGATTGATG
>CALCPB010000946.1 GCA_937897665.1 uncultured Halomicronema sp.
CGGCGATTAGTGTGGCCTGGTTTGCCCTTTTCAATGGGTTGAGTCGCCCGTTGTTTGGCTGGCTCAGCGATCGCTATCGCCCCCGCTACGTGGCGATAGCCTCCTACGTCTTGATGCTGATCGCTTGCCAGATGATGCTCACGGCTCAGTCTGGTCAGGTCATCACCTATTTGATCGCTTTTTGCCTATTTTGGTTTTGCCTGGGGGGCTGGCTGGCGATGGCCCCAGCGATCACCCTACGGTTGTTTGACCCCGAAAATTATGCCCAAAACTACGGTCTTGTCTTTTCGGCCTATGGGGTGGGGGCACTCATCGGTACGCTGACGGCGGGGCAAATTCGCGATTGGTTTGGCAGCTATACCTATGCGTTTTATCCGATGGCGTTCTTGGCGGTCGTCGGCATTGTGGTTGCCAGCATCATGTTGAAGCCTGATGCCCAGCGAACGCCACTGGATGACAGCCTCTAGAGTGGGCAATCGCTGTCGAGTGCTACGGCGCTTCTGCGTCTGGGGTCTCGGCTTCACCATTGGAGACATCTGACTGATTAATTAGCTGATCTTGCAGTTCATTCGTTTCTTGCAGGCGATCGGCGGCATCCCTTTGCTCCGCTTGAACGTTTTGCTGTAGAGTGCCGATCGCCTGCTCCGCCGTATCAATTTGGCTCGTGGCTGAATTCAAAGTTTCATTGACTACTGCGGCATCGGTGCCGCGATTTTTCAGGCTTTCCAACTCTTGCCGCACCGTTTGCAGACTGGTTCGAGCCACCCCCAAATCTTGATTGGCCTGCTCCAGCTTTTGCTGGGTTTCGGCATAGGAGGTCTGAACGTCTTGCAGACTATTGTTAACCTCTTGAATGGTGAGCGTTAGCTGAATCTCTTCTTCTAAGTTGTCCTTTTGAGATTGGAGAACTTCCACTTCAGCGGCGGGCTTCACCACATTCTCGACATAGAACCACAGCACGGGCACCCCAATTAAGACCGTCGCCAAGCCTTGAAAGCAAGCCTTAGTCAGTTGAGAGAAAAAAGAGGACTCCTGGTACCATTTGGTATCGATTTTGTCTCGCATCAAGGCTTCTTGGGCTCGAATACGCGCAATCTCAGCCTTAAGTTTCTCTTGCTCTAGTAACTTTAGACGTGCTTCTAAAGGAGCTTTTGTTTCTGGATTGGGCCGCTCACTCATGCCATGTCGCTCTGAACTGGACTCATAAAAAATAACTGCTGCATTCGTCAGTCATTTTAGTGGACAGCTGATGGAGTAGCGACTTTAGATATTTTCTATGGCCGCCACCCAGTGAAAGATGTCGAGACAACAAAAGCTGCATCGCCTATTCATCATCTAGCTTGAGCCGCCATCCACCTACCCAAAGTAAAGGATTTTGCCTCAAACTTCTTGATTAGATAGCTCTCTATCGAGGGGCCTGTTTTGAGCAATTCTTTGGCGGCATCCACTCACTCTCTGGGGGGCCAACTAATGCAATATTTGGGCGAGGAATTGTTGAGTGCGATCGCTTTTGGGATTTGTGAAAAATTCTTCAGGCGTGGCCGTTTCCACAATGAGACCATCTGCCATAAACACGATACGGTCGGCGACCTCGCGGGCAAAGCCGACTTCATGGGTGACGCAGACCATGGTCATGCCAGACTCAGCCAAACTGCGAATGGCATCTAGCACCTCGCGCACCATTTCGGGATCAAGGGCAGAGGTGGGTTCATCGAACAACATAATTTTAGGCTGCATGGCGAGGGCACGGGCGATAGCAACGCGCTGCTGTTGGCCCCACGATAGCTGTCCTGGATATTTTTGCGCCTGATCGAGAATGCCGACCCGCTCTAGCAGTTCGGCGGCGATCGCCTTGGCTTTTTCCTTTTTCCAGCCCCGCACATCCATGGGCGCGAGCATCACGTTGTCCACCACTGACAGATGGGGAAACAGATTGAATTGCTGAAACACCATGCCGACTTCCCGGCGAATGGCGTCTACATTTTTCATCTTGGGCGTTAGGTGGATCCCATCGATTTCGATGCGACCTTTTTGGTACGTTTCCAGGGCATTAAAGGTGCGGATAAAAGTTGACTTGCCCGAGCCCGAAGGCCCCATAATCACCACGACCTCGCCCCGGTTTACGGATAAACTACAGCCCTTGAGCACATGGAATTTGCCGTACCACTTCTCCAAATCTTGGACCTGAATGATCGGGGCGGCGTCTTGAATAGGGGGGCTGGTAGCGGTGGTAGCAGCGGGTTGGTGCATGGTGGATGGGGGTGTGAAGAGCTTTGGCGGTGGGCGATGACCGGCACTTTATGAATGCCTGGAAGCCATAGAGATTAGGGAACTGAGGGCATTAACGTAAAGCGAAGTCAGGAGGGAGCATCCAGAGAGAGGGGCGAGATGCTGACGACGAGATGGTCGCCCTGACCCAGATCCTGGCTTCGCGGATATTCTGGCCGGGGTGAAACTGTCGGGGCGTAGAGCCTGGCTAGGCCCCGACAAATCAGTCGCCGCGCTTAAAAAGAAGGCACCTGTAGGGGCTCACCAAACCATTCTTGGGAGAGGCGATCGAAATCGCCAGAAAAGCGCTTGTGGCGAACGAACACATTAATCCACTCCAGCATGTCTAAATCGCCCCGACGGACGCCGATATAACAGGGGGAATTTTTCATGACAAACTTGTTTGCCAGCCCGGCTGCGGGATTATCTTGAATCACCTTACCGGCGATCGTGTTCCCTGTGGCAATCAGGTCAACTTGGTTGGCCAGCAGTGCTGAAACGGTGACGCTGTTGTCCTCAAAGCGCTTGATTTCCACCCCCTCAGGAGCCTTTTCCGAGACTTCTAGATCTTCTAAAGAGCCCTGGGTGACGCCGATACTATAACCGCCCAAGTCGTCATACCCCGCCACATTGGCATCGGCGGGGCCATAAATCCCCGAAAAGAAGGGGGCGTAGGGGGTCGATGAGAAGTAAATCGATTTGGCGCGCTCAGGGGTGGCCCCTAAGCTAGAAATCACCAAATCAGCTCGGCCGGTTTGCAGATAGGGGAGGCGGTGCGTGCTCGTGACCGGAATCAGTTCAAGTTCAACTTCTAGGTCGGTGGCAATCAGCTTAGCGACTTCGATATCGTAGCCCTGGGGTTCACCGTCTGTACCGACCGAGCCAAAGGGCGGACTATCTTGAGGCACCGCGACCTTGAGCACCCCAGCACTTAACACGCTATCCAGGGTATTCCCGGCGGTGGTCACTTCACCGGTGGGGGCTTCGGCTTGGGCACTGGCCGCATCACTCGTCACCTCTTGGGAGGTAATCGATCCACCTGAGCAAGCGACGATGCCAACGGTCAGTAAACTACTGCACAAAATGGCCATGCGCGCCTTGCCCCAGGGGGAAGGCAGCCCCAGCTTTTGCCGGAGGGAACGAAACATTGAGTTGAACATACACATCCTCACAGGTAACTAAAACAAAACGCTGAATGATCGCTAGCAGCGGCATCGAAGTTGACGGATAGAGCCCCCACAACCGTTCACAGCCGGGCCGGAAGTTAGCCGCCGAAGGAGAACTGCTTTTCTAACCGGCGGCTCCACAGAGATAGGGGAAAGCAGAGACAAAAGTAGATTACCGCCGCCAGGGAATAGACCAGAAACGGTTGGAAGGTGACGTTACTAATCGATGAGGCCGATCGCGTCAGCTCGATAAAGCCAATCACCGAGGCGAGGGAGGTGCCCTTGATCACCTGCACCGCAAACCCGACCGTAGAGGGAATCGACAGCCGCACGGCCTGAGGCAAAATCACCTTCCGCAACTGCTTGAAATAGCCCAACCCCAAGGCTCTCGAGGCCTCCCACTGCCCCCTGGGCACCGCTTCCACGGAGCCGCGCCAAATGTCAGCCAGGTAGGCACTGGTATAGGTAGTCAGGGCAATGCTGGCGGCAGTCCAGGTGGAAAGGTTGAGGCCAAAGACGACCGAAATGCCGAAGAACATGAGAAATAACTGCATGATCAGGGGCGTGGCTTCAAAGAACTCGATGTAAAGCAGACTGAGACCTTTGAGCACCGGATTGGGAGAGATGCGCATCAGCATTAGCAGAAACCCGACGAGGCCGCCGCCAACAAAGGCGATCGCAGAAAGGGCGATCGTCCATTTAGTGGCAATCAACAGGTTCGTCAGAATTTGCGTCAGGGTGAAATCTTGCACGGGCTTAAATTCCGGGGGCTAGCGAATGTACTGCGTGAAGGCAAAAAACTTTTTCTGAACGCCGTAGGCAACGCCTTTAATCGTCCACACCAAGGCCACGTAAATGAGGGAATTCGCCATGTAAATCTCTAAGCTGCGGAACGTGCGGGACTGCAAATAATTGCCGACAAAGGTCAACTCTTCCGCCGAAATCTGAGACACGACACTGCTGAACAGCACGGCAATGACAATCTGACTGATTAAGGCGGGATAGATTTTGCCGAGGGCAGGCAGCAAGATGATGTGGCGAAAAACCTGGAGTTTTTTGAAGCCTAGGGACATGCCCGCTTCGATTTGGCCTTTGTCGATGCCTTCGATGCCCGCCCGAATAATTTCGGTAGAGTACGCGCCAAAGTTAATCGCCAAGGCCAGCACAGCAGCCTGCCAGGGAGACATGCGCACGCCGATACTGGGCAATCCGAAGAAGAAAAAGAACAGCTGGATTAAGAACGGCGTGTTGCGGAAGAATTCCACATAGGCGGTGGCAATCCAGTTCAAGGCTCGATTACCGGAGGTTCTGGCCATAGCTCCGGCAATGCCCAACATCAGGCCTAGGGCGATCGCGACCACCACAATCTGCAAGGTCAGGAAAACGCCTTGAATGAAAAATCCAACATTGTTCCAAACCACAGAAAACTGGGGGATGTAGTCCATAGGCTAAGGTCAGTACGCTCTGTATACTGCATACAATGTACGGGGCGTCCATATTGGAGATTGTGTAGTCCTATACGGTAAAGAATGGTTAGGGCAAGTCGCTGGCGACCACCCCGAGTTGCGGTCAATCGTTGTCGATAAACCCGATCATGAACGAGGACTTCGCCAAACCTTGCCAGCGCTCATCCAAACTGCCGAAATTCCACTAGGCCAAGACACGGGCTAGTGGAATTTTGGGGAGCATCGACCTCCTAAGCCCAATTGAGCGCTTCACAGTGCAGGGCGTCAGCGCGTATCGAGACCTTTTATCGCTCTTCAATGACTTTAGGCAGAGGAAAACTTTTGAAGCACTGTATTAGG
>CALCPB010000947.1 GCA_937897665.1 uncultured Halomicronema sp.
CGGGGCTTGATCTCACCGTCCGCATTCCGCAGCCCGGGGCATCGGCCAGCTTGATTGTGCAAGAGCTGTTTCCGGCTCCCGTGATTTTGTGTGCCGCCCCGAGTTACTTAGCCCAGCAGGGCACGCCCCAGGTTCCCGCTGACCTGGCCCACCATCCCTGTTTGGCCTATGGGCACCTGGCAGCAGATAACCAGTGGCTACTGGTAGGGCCTGAAGGTGAGCACCGCATCAGCGTCAATGGGCCGCTCTGTGCCAACAATGGTGACGTGTTGCGGGCCGCCGCTGTGCAGGGGTTAGGCATCACGCTGCTGCCAGCATTTATTGTGCAAGCGGATCTCCAGGCCGGACGGCTACAGCAGCTGATGCCGGCTTACACCGGTTCGGCAATTTCGGTGTGTGTGCTTTACCCAATCAACCGTCATCTTTCGACGAAGGTGCAGCTGTTGGTGGATTTTTTATCTGCGCAGCTACCGCCAACGGTGAGGCCATAATCTGGATATCTCAAGACAGTGCTAAACAGTCTTCTTCAATGAGGACGCGTGCGGATTGATTCAGATTGATTGGAACTAGACAGTGCTCTGACACCTTTGCGTGATGGAGACGTCAAAAAAACTAAAGATAAAGCCTGCCAGCAAAGTCTTCGGTCATGGGTTTGAGTCAAGCGGTGATCGCAGGATCACATCTAAAGACAGAAAAAGTAGTATTTTAAGGCTGTGTATCAACCGGTTTTCGTAACAGCGTTGGATTAGGCAAGTATTTTGTATGTTCAGGCGCAAATCAGCTCCCCTGCTAACGTATCTCAGCCAGAAGACAGAATTTGAAGGCATCCTTCATGCCGAAGGCATGCTACGAGTCGATGGTATTGTGCACGGCACCGTTGATATTCAAGGCGATTTAGAGATTTCATCGACGGGCTTGGTTGAAGGCCCTGAGGTGCAAGCCCACAACATTGTGGTGCACGGTGTTTTGAAGGCACGAGTGGTCGCCAAAGGCAAACTCACCCTTAGCCGCACAGCCCGTCTCGAAGGCGACGTAGTGGCTGGGTCATTAGAGATTGAAACGGGTGCCTACTATACCGGCTTTATTGAAACGCGCGACGCCAAGACCCTGCCGCCATCGCGAGATATACCAGAGCTTTACGGGACAGTCGATCCGCCTACCTTCAACCCCTAGGTTCACTAACAAACCAGGCGAGCAGACTGATGATGACGATACCGGTTACCCACTGGGGGGCGATCGTCCAGAAGTGCCAAAAGCTCGGAATCCCCTCCACAAACACTGACATCAACCAGGCGACAAAAATTAAACCTAGACCGGCAATCAAAGTCATATTCTGTAAACGGGGAGTTTCCCCATCATCAAATTGCTGAGAGGCGTTGAGCGCGATCGCACCAAATGTGCGAGTTTCTACGGTGCTCATTTGAGGACAGTTTACAAGGCTGCCTAGCAGAACGGTGGCTTTGCTGCCAGCTGCGGCACCATAAAATCAATGGGGAATACTGAAATTAGCCGCAGATTCCCGTCTATTTTGTGACTTAACCGTGTGAGGGTTATGAAGATGATGACTCAGTTTATGGCCAGACTTCGTCGCCCCCTAGTCGCCGCGAGCAGTTTGGCAGTATTTGCTGGCCTTTCCCCGGTGCTGGCCCAATCTGCCAACTTTGATGGCATCACTCTGTCGGCCTATCCGCCAGCCGGTGCCAGCGTCGAAGGTCGCACAGTGGGATCTTACTCCCTGTCTAATATCGCCAGCAGTGATGGCAGCGGCAACCTCTGTGCCGGGTTTGCCGATACCAACCCCGATCACATCCTGACGCTAGAGAGTGACTTTCCGAGCTTGACGGTGACCGTCAACAGCGGCCAAGACACGACGATATTAATGCAAGGCCCAAATGACAATTCCGTTTACTGTGGCCAAGACATCAGCCGAGCCAATTTAGATGCTCAGATTGTTTCCAACAACTTGCAGGCAGGCACCTATCGCATCTGGGTCGGAGCCCACAATCAGGGTCAGCGGTTTAGCTACTCTCTTACCGTGGCAGAGTAAAGTTCAACCTGATGCGTCACGGGCCCCCTGACCATCGCCAGCACTCGTCATCCCCCCGACCTGTTAATGGGTCGGGGGGATGGTTGTTTCTGGAGCGAATCCCATAACGCCGACCAAGGTCGATCGTGGTCGCTTGGCCCAGCAGACTGCACGAACAGGCGGATATTGTCGTGGCAGCGGGAGGTGGTAGCACCGTATCGGCCGTCGCCGCAGTCCTGATTCACCGTGCCCTCCTTCAGCATCTTGTCGAGAGGCACGGTGAACGTTTGCCAAGTCTTGGCAGATTCCTGAATCGTTATCAGCGGCCTGTGAGGTCATTCGCCAAGGGCAGACGCGCTGGGTCGATGTGCTCCCAGGTTAGATAGTTTCGGCACCTTAGCAATCATCGATCAATGAACCGTTTGCTAGCTTTGAGGTTCACCAAACAGAATCAGCGAGCATTTTAGCTGTTGCACTAGAAGGGAAGGAATATCACCGATCTCTAGTCTCCCCCCATGGGCACGGCGGCGGCGAGTGCGAGTCACCACCAGATCAAAATGACGCGCTTCTGCCATGATCGCTTTGGCCACATGGTCGTGATTGATCACTTTGGGAGTGATTATGACATCTTGTGGGGCTTCTCCCGCTAGTCGCGCTAGCTTGTCAGACACCCAGCGCAGGCGCTTGGCCGAAGGTCGCACCGGCAGAATATGCAACAGGGTAATGTTAGCCTGATTGGCTCGGGCGATCGCAATACTCAACTCGACTTTGTGCGCTTCACTCGCCGAAAAGTCTTTGATCGGAATCAAAATCGACTGAATACTTTGCGGCGCAGCGGTCATGCGCACAATCGCCACCGGACAATGGGACGCCCACAGCACCTTATCAATCAAATCGCCGAACAAACGGGTGGAGAGATTAAAGTGACGCTCATTGAGGCCCATGACGATCAGGTTGACGTGGTGTTCACGGGCGGTATGACTGATGCCCGTGGCGACGTGGCGGTCAATCCGCAATAGGGGATCAACCTGAATGTTGAGCTGTTCGCCGATATCAGTTGCCCCCTGAAGCAAAGCTTCTCGCTCAGTGATGACTTGGCGCATGCGCGGGGAGTCCATCTTGGCTTGCGCCGGGGCGATCGCGAGGGGCTTGATGCAACCCGCTTGAGCATGGGCAATCGTTGCGGCCAGCCCCAGCAAGGACTGTTCAGTTTGAGGATTGCTGATGGGCACCAGTACCGAAAAGTCTGCTGCGCGCCCGTCAAAAATCGCCGGCACGATTAGGTCCGCCTCCAGGTCATCATCCAGCGTTGGCAGATCACGCACTGCCCGTTTCACGATGAGCGGCCCCGCGATCGCCGTCACGAGCATCATCACCACCACGCTGTTGAGCACCGGTTCCGAAATCAAGCCGGCGCGATTGCCGACTAGCGCGGCAGCCAACGTTGTTGCCACTTGCGGTAGGGTCATGCCCCACATGGTGAACAGTTCGGCCCGGTCATACTGATACAACCGCTGGGCGATCCAGGCGGCCAAAAACTAGCCCACAAGGAGGCCGCCAATCAGCAGCACGGCAAAGATAATCGATTGAGGATTGGTGAAAAAAGCCGCCACATCAATCAGGAGGCCAATATCCACAAAAAAGATGGGAATAAATAGCACCGTCCCCACGAACACAATTTTCTCTTTGACGGGACTGTTGCCTACCACTTCATTAACAGCCAAGCCCGCCAAAAACGCGCCCACAATCTTCTCCACGCCAATGACCTCAGCCCCGATCGCGGCGACAAAAATCACCAGTAGCGCAAACAAAAATTGATTGCCTTGGTTATCGTCCGAAAACTTAAAAAACAGGCGACCCAGCTGATCACACCCG
>CALCPB010000948.1 GCA_937897665.1 uncultured Halomicronema sp.
ACGACAGTCCCTAGGATTTAACCTCAGTGATGCACTGTGCTCGTAAAGTCGGCAGCCCGAACTCCCGTAACGATTTTGGGCATTGCTGAATTACGGCATGAATTCGCCCCCCAGCCCCCAATTCTGGGGGAGCCGGATTTCTCAAAGTCCCCCAGAATTGGGGATTTAAGGATGCAAGATCACTTGCAACTCAGACCGAGCCAGACTTCAATTCAGCAACGCCAGATTTTAATGCTGCTGCTTAAAAGACCATCGGACTCAAGTTTCCTGCGTAAAACTTCCCGGTATAAGATGGCGCATTGGCCGCAGTCATGTCTTGATACACCTCCTGCACCGAGGCATTGACCGCCACTGTTTTCACGTCATACATTTGCATCGCCAGCTTGGGATAAAAACCGATCGCGATAATTAGCGAGATAAAACAGGCCGCAATCATGACCTCGCGAAAGGTCGCATCCTCAAACTTGGCTTGACCGGGTAACTCACAGTTATTGCCAAAACACGATGGTTCTTCATTGCCTTGACTTTTGAGATCCAGGTCATCCATATCGCAGGAGGGAAGCACATCACAGACTGGCGGCGTGGCCCCACCATAAAACACTTGCTTCAGCATTGAGAGCAGATAGACCGGCGTGAGAATCAGCCCTACGGCAGAGAGGAACACCGTCACCGTGCGGAAGGTTTCGCTGTAAGCGCCGCTAGTGCTAAAGCCGACAAACACGGCCACCTCACTGGCAAAGCCACTCATGCCCGGCAACGCCAGGGAGGCCATCACGCCCATGGTGAATAGCGTAAACACCCTGGGCAACGCCTGACCAATGTTGCTCATCTCGTTCATCATCATGGTGTGGGTGCGATCGTAGGTGACCCCCGCCAAGAAAAACAGCACCGACGCAATTAGCCCGTGGGAGAGCATTTGCAGCAGCGCCCCACTAATGCCCAGATCGCTAAAGGAGGCAATACCTAGCAGTACAAAGCCCATGTGCGACACCGAGGAGTAGGCGAGGCGACGCTTCATATTCGTTTGAGCAAAGGAGTTCAGCGCTCCGTAAACGATGTTAATCACGCCCAAAACCGCCAAAATCGGCGCAAAGTAAACGTGGGCATGGGGCAGCAGTTCCAGGTTGACGCGAATCAACCCGTAGCCGCCCATTTTGAGCAGTACTCCTGCTAACACCATCGATACCGGTGACGAAGCTTCCCCGTGGGCATCGGGTAGCCAGGTATGGAAGGGAAAAATCGCTAGCTTGACGCCGAAGGCAACCAACAACCCGGCATAGAGGAACAGCTCAAGCGCGAGGGGAAATGACTTGAGCTGCAGCTGGGCCATATCAAACGTGATCGCATCGCCGTAGAAAGCCATCGCCAATGCTGCGACCAGAATGAAGATCGACGCAGCGGCGGTGTAAATTAAAAATTTTGTAGCAGCGTAGCGGCGGTTTTGACCGCCCCAAATGCAGACCAGCAGGTAAACGGGGACCAGCTCGACTTCCCACATGATGAAAAATAGCAGCAGATCTTGGGCGACAAAAACGCCGATCTGCGCCGCATAGAGCACCAGCATCAAGCTATAAAACAGCCGGGGCCGACGATTGACCCGCCAGGCCGACAGCATTGAGAGCGTGGTAACTAGACCCGCCAGCAGCACTAACGGCGCTGACAAACCATCGACAGAAACCGTCCAGTTCAGCCCGAGCGCCGGAATCCAGGCGAAGGTATCGACGCTTTGGAAGTTGGCCTGGGTGGGAGCGTAGTGCGCCCAAAAGATGTAGCACATGAGTGACAGCTCCAGACAGCCAACACTGACGGCGTACAAGCGAATCAGGTCATTGTTGGTGCCGCGCACGATGGGTAAAAAAGGCATTGCCATCGCTGCGATGAGCGGCAGCAGGATAAGAAGCGTGAGCCAGGGAAAGTGAGCGATCGTCATAGTGATTTAAGAATTGATACCTGAAATGTACCTTGCGGGGTGTCCCTTGCCCTAAAACACCGATCGCTGCAAGCTGGGGAGCAATCTCTCTAACGCTGGCTGAGAAAGCAGTTGAACCAATCACTAGAGTCGCCGCTATTTGCCGCTGTCGGTTTTGGGCCTTGTCGGTAAATGAATTGCCGCGCATCGAATAAAGTCTATGCAAAACCATTAGTCATTTACTTTCTTCTATGATTTAAGCACTCTATAGGTGTTTTTGCTAGCGCGATCGCGTTTTATCTCTACGATCACTTTTGCGGCACCTGTGCATCAGAGTGAATGGGGAGAGGTGCGATCGCTCATCTGCAGCGGCTAATATATCTGTATTCTGATTTCGTTGGTTGGCTGCGAGCACCTTGAGGTCGCCCTATGATCAATGCCCAACCCAGTAACGACATCGAGCGACGCCTCAGCCGCCTAGAAAATCTGATGAGCAGTTCTGGTGAGTTGTTCATTCAAACTGCATCTCTAGCTCGACGAAATGCTGCAGATTTTGACCGGATGCTAGAAACCCTAAACCGGGTGGTGGTCGTCACCGAAAGGAATACATCAAACATTGAAGCGTTGACTCAGGACATCCGACGGAATGCTGCTGATATTCAAACCATGAGTCGGCGAGTTGATAGCTTAGCTGCTGCTAGCGAGCGTCATGATCGCATTTTGGACTATTTGCTGAAGCGTGAAGCTGGAGATATTGAGCCACAATAGTTACGTTAAATAGCAGACGCTTTTAGACGCGATGACTGAAAATCCTCGTGTCGGCTATTCAAGCCGCCTCCTGGCATACGTTTCACACAATCAATAGTTGATTCGTTGTTCGTCATCAGTTAAACATGGTACGCCTAAGTGCTGCTGCCATTACTACAGCCACAGTAGAGCCTTGGAAGCATGAATAATTCCCCCGCTGGACTGCATGGTTATGCTGATGCTACGCCATCCGAATCGATACAAAGACATGCACTTCCTGGCATGGCTGTAGCAATTATTTTTCCATATAAACCTGGAGAGGACTTTCTTGATATTCCAGTCAAGCAATACAAGGAATGTAAACTTAAGAAAAAGGCAGAGAATGCCCGAAAGCTAACTGAGTGGCTTATTGAACAAAAAGAAAATGGTCTTTTATTAACAGGGTTTGTCAATTCACACACGCAGGCAACAGCTGCGACATTGGGCATGAATCTTGTTAAAGAATTGCCATGTACGAAAATCGAGCCTCACTACAACTCATTTCGCCTAAATTTTGATGGTGAATATATTGATTTTGCCCAAGCTTTTGCCTTGGAATATTACTACTCCACAATAAGTTTTGGTATTTTGCATGCAGGTCAACGATTACCTCCAGGAAGTCGGAAAATCATTGTCTTCATGGATAGATTCCTAGGTGTAAGCATAGGGAGTACCCAGCCCGGTGAATCAGCTCCAGTTACTCAGGGTTTCAAGTTTATTTGTTTTATTCGGACACGCTCTGCGACGGGAAAGGGAATAGTTTCAGAAGATAAGAAGTTCAACTTGGAAAGCAGACTCGACACTATTGACTGGTGGAAACTGCCAGAAAGTCCCATCATAAGAAAGGGTAAGACCCATCCACATTTCGTTCTGCCAGATTGGTTAGCTGTGTCGGCTATCGCACACAAGTTTCGCGATGATTTTATTTCACACATAAAAAAAGATAGACTTGGAGAAGCTCTCGCTGATGCTCTTATTGAACTTTACTCTGCGTTCAAGACGTTCGATATATGGTCGATGAGCAGTGAAGTTCCACTTCTTATAAGGCCAGCTGAAAACCTTCTGGAAATCCCTGATAAAGCTCGTGATTTTATATTGAGAAGAGTTGATAAACTTCCTGCCTAAAGATTAGGCTGAAGCAGATTGCCTGAAAACGTTGATTGAGATACTAAGCTTTCAGAATTGCTGACTATACTCGTTCATATAACTCGATTGTTTGCACAGTGGGCAACTAATCAAACGAAAGTGGTTGATTTTGCCTGACTGCTTTGACGAAAAATTTGACTCTGTAGGTATATGACGATAGAGCCAAATAGATCGGTTTCAGGCCGGAGTTGATTATGCTTCAGCCATGGATAAGATTTAGAGGTGTGTGACATGGGAGAGCGTTGTTGTGGCGACTACTCTGCTACGTTGGACGATCGCTGACTACCATCGCATGATTGCCGTGGGATTGCTGGGAGATCGCCGTGTTGAGTTACTCAATGGATTGGTATTAGAAATGGCTCCTGAAGGTCCAGACCATACCGACCTTTCGACGGGAGCGACTGAATTCTTTGTGATGCGATCACGGGGACGTTATCAAGTCAGGGATGCTAAGCCGATTACCATTGCCGCGATCGGGAGTGAGCCTGAGCCCGACATTGCTTTGGTGCGGCGGCAAGCCTATCGACAGGGGCATCCGACACCAAGCGACGTGTTGTTGATCATTGAGTTTGCTAACTCGTCCCTAGAAAAAGACACCGAAGAGAAGCGGCAGGTCTATGCTGCAGCCGGGATTAGCGACTATTGGGTGGTGAGTCTCAGGGACGGCGAACTGATTGTGTATCGCGAACCACAGGGTGAAGACTATCAGCTGGCGCAACGGTTGCGAGACGGGCTGATTTCACCGCTGGCGTTTCCAGATATTGAAATTGACGTTAAAACATTGCTGTAGCGAGGACGGGTCGAATATTCGCGACGGGGTTGCGGGTAGGAGTGGCTGAGGTGGCTTATAGCGGGTGATCGCGGCAGGACGAGGTTGTGGTGGGG
>CALCPB010000949.1 GCA_937897665.1 uncultured Halomicronema sp.
TGCATCATCAACGACAAAAGGGGCAGCATACCCTCAAGCCACAATTCGCTGCGGCGGTTCGCCAAGCCTTTGCCTCCGTGCAGAGCGATCCGTTTCGGATGTCGCAACCGCTCGCGATTAATGCTACTGACGATAATGCCGGGGCTGTTCTCGGTGTGTTGAAACAGTGGATGCAAGACCCCGACCTTACCTGGGATACGGCCTTACACAATCTGCAAAAGCTACAGCAACGCCGCCGTATAGCACTGACTGCCCGCCCTACAGCCGTTAAGGCCCGCACCGCCACAGCCTCTGACTCGCAAGAAGCCTATGCGACGGATGGCAGCGAGCTGCAAAGCACGGCGCTGCGACCTGGCGTATATGGTTGTCGCGAAGCGTGGATTCCGCCCCACCGGCGATCGCAGGCTTGGGATCGCACCCGCCCCCCCCAACGGGATCGCCGAGCGCAGGCTTAATAAAGCAAGCAACTGCCCTACCCCTGCCGCCCAACCGCAGCCATCAGCCGCCCGTTGAGTCAGCCTCCATGCCATAAACGGCTGCACCGGTAGCTCGCAGCATCCCCTTCAAGCAGGGCCGAGCCCGAAGACCGATAGCGGTCGAAATACGACCCTGAGAGGCAGGTCAAACACCCCCTTCAGCCTTCTGAAATGTCTTGGCCTCACGGCAGGTTGCGACATCTCGATTTTCAGAAAACCGCCCCCCATCTGGCACCTCGCCCCCTCAAGGCCCCGGCACTTTACACTCCGACCATGCCTTGGCCTAAGAAATAGCGTCATCTTCCCCGGCCTGTCAATTGGCAGAAGGTGTCACATAAGCCCCGCAAATGTAGCAGCGATCGCTAGGATAGGATCGCAATTCGGAGTGATGGATACGCAAATGGTTGGTCGGTGTCGATATCTATCGGGGTTTGTAGGCGCAGCGTTGATGGTCGGCGCCACCATCATCAGTAGCTGTAGCCCAACGCCCCCCACCGCTTCGGATACAGCCGAGACAGACGCTGCCGCCGTCACCCCCGCAACCCGCGATCGCACAACTCTGAGGCTGCTCTACAGCCAGGTACCGCTCACACTGAACCCGCATCTAGCCACTGGCATTCAAGATTTTGAGGCGGGTCGCATTGTCTATGAGCCCTTAGCCACGACCGATGAACGAGGTGAACTCGTGCCCATCCTAGCGGCGGCGATTCCCACCGTTGAAGACGGCAGCGTTGCGGCCGATGGCAAATCTGTCACCTGGCAGCTGCAGCCAGATGTGCAATGGGCCGATGGTGAGCCTTTAACCGCTGAAGACGTGGTGTTTACCTTCGACTTTGTCAGCAATCCTCAGGTGGGGGCCGCCACCGCGCAATATTATGAAGCCGTTGAGTCAGTCGAAGCCATTGATGAGCTGACCGTCAAAATCACCTTCAAAGACGTGACGGCAGCTTGGCAGATTCCCTTTACGGGGCAGACGGGCGTCATTCTGCCGCAGCATCTCTTGGCCGACGTCGATGACGCCGCGACACGATCAGCCCAGGTCAACCAGCAGCCCATCGGCACTGGTCCTTACCAGGTTGCTGATCGCCAGCCAGGGGCGATCGTATTTGAGCCGAATCCGACCTATCGCGACAGTGCCCCATTTTTTCAAACCGTAGAACTCGTCGGCGGTCTGGCGCCCTATGCCGCAGCTCGCGAAGTGTTGAGTACGGGGGAGGCCGATTTTGCCCACAATTTGCAAGTCGAAGTGGCCTTGCTCAAAGACCTGCAACAAGATGGCCAAGGCGTGGTCGATACGGTCTTTGGAGGACTGGTCGAGCGAGTCATGCTCAACCCCACCAATCCGCTTGCCGAAACGCCTTCTGGTGAGCGCTCAAGCCTCGCCGCTGAGCATCCTTTTTTAAACGACCAGCGGGTGCGACAGGCGATCTCCTATGCCATCGATCGCGACTCCATTACCGAAGAGCTGTATGGCTTTACCGGCCGCCCCACCGCTCAGCTACTGGTCGCCCCTCGGCCCTACGCTAACCCAGGCACCGTGCCCTACGAATACAACCTGGAAAAGGCTGAAGCCCTACTTGACGAAGCGGGGTGGCAAGATACCGATGGCGATGGCATTCGCGATCGCGACGGCGTCGACATGACCGTGGTGTTTCAGACATCGGTCAACCCCGTCCGCCAAAAAACCCAAACCCGCATCGAAGAAAACCTACAGTCCCTCGGCATTGACGTTGACATTAAACGCGTGCGCGTAGACGACTTTTTCTCCGGTGACCCCGAACAAACCAACAGCATCAATCACTTTTATGCCGATCTGCAGGCCTACACCACCGGCAACGATCATCCCGACCCGACGATTTATCTCAGCTGGTGGACCTGCGGCCAAATCGCCACCCAAGCAAACCAGTGGCAAAAGCCGAACAATGCCCGCTACTGCAACACCGACTATGACGAGCTTTGGGATACCGCCCAGCAAGAGCTGAATCTCGAAAGACGGGCCGCCCTGTTTCAAGAAATGGATGCGCTGCTGGCAGCAGAGGTGGCGGTGATTCCCATCGTGCATCGCGCCACTACCAACGGCGTCAGCAAAGATCTGGTGGGGTTAGCACCCACGCCTTGGGATACTAGCACCTGGGATATTGCCCAGTGGCAGCGCACAGCAGGTGAATAGAATCCGTCCAGCTATACTCTGGTGAGGCCAGCCGGGTCGGCTCAACTGGCCGCCGCTAACCAACAGGTTTAAGCATCACCGTGATGGCCTCAAGACTTGCGACAGCGCGCCATCCTTTAGCTAGTCGGCGGGGAAGGGCAGTCATCGATAGCCGCTCACTCTACACAATGTTGGGAGCTTTGTAACGTATGGCGATCGCAAACCACCGCTCGGTCCAGACACTCCAGACCGCTGGAGTCGTGATTTGACCAGCCGCTCCATTCCCGAGGGTTCGCCCTTCCCGAAGAGTATTGCGACCTCCGAATTCCCAACTCCGAATTCCACGACATCCCACATTCACACAAACGGGGCTTTTTCATAAATTTTGGCGGAAGTCAGGCATCTGTTCTGAAGTCAGGGTTGATTTGGGAAAGATGAAAAAGGATATAGTGAGGGGTGTCACCCCAGAGGAAGCGATCGCTCCCCCACTGTTTAGCCATATTGCTGGCATCTTCACCCTTCGACTAGAGCGCTCATGTTTTCGATTTACATTCTCACCTACAACGAAGAACTCGACATCGCGGCCTGCATTGAGTCCGCCATGCTGTCTGACGACGTGATTGTGGTCGATTCTTGTAGCCGCGATCGCACCGTCGAAATCGCCTCGCAATATCCCGTGCGCGTCGTTGAACATCCCTTCGAGAGCCATGGCAAACAACGGACCTGGATGTTGGAAAACATTCCCGCTAAGCATGAGTGGGCCTACATCTTAGAAGCCGACGAACGCATGACGCCAGAACTTTTTCAAGAGTGCTGCGACGCGATGCAACGGGGCGAGCACGTTGGTTACTACGCCGCCGAGCGCGTCATGTTTATGGATCGGTGGATTAAGCACAGCACCCAATTTCCGCGCTATCAGTTGCGACTGCTGCAGCTCGGCAAAGTTTGGTTTACCGACTACGGCCACACCGAGCGCGAAGTGTGCGACGGCTCAACGGGTCTGTTGCAGGCCACCTATCCCCACTACACCTGCGGCAAAGGCATGAGCCGGTGGATTGAGAAACACAATCGCTACTCTACCGACGAAGCGACAGAGACGCTCCGGCAGCTACAGACAGGCAGCGTTAATTGGCAGCAGCTCTTTTTTGGCAAAACGGAAATTGAGCGACGACACGCGCTGAAAGATTTATCCCTGCGACTGCCGCTACGGCCCCTCGTCCGGTGGGTGTATATGTATTTCATCCTCGGTGGCTGGCGTGATGGCGAAGCCGGTTTTGCTTGGTGTACCCTACAAGGTTTTTATGAGTATCTAATCGTGCTCAAAGTCAAAGAACTCAAACGACAAGCGGCGCAGCCGGCGGCCTCGCCCTTGCCCACAATGACGCCTCCCAGCAAGCCAGCATCCACCCCCATCAATAGCACCCTAGCCGAGCATCGCTAAGGGAATTGCGCAAACATCACGCCCCGATCGCAGGGGTTAGCCTTGCCAACCCCTGACAGGAGGCTATCTGTCCTGAGGGAAACTGGATTCAGCAGCGAGTATGCTGCCTTTCTTGCTGACGACCATAAGCGTTACACTCAAGGGCGGCCTGAATTGAGCTCCTGAGGGTCTCGACGCAGCGGCTCAGGCGGCTCGCTTAGGGGCCAGAGTAGCTCTGATTCGCCAAGGACTCGATGGTCGGCGATCGCCCCTACAGATGCAAGGGCTGCTGCAAACAAACCCTAACGACCATCTCTCCCCGCCTGCCGATAGCCCCCTCTCTCCCTGGCAATGGGCAGTTCAACGCGCTACCTTGATTGCGGAGACGCTCACGCAAGATGACTGGCAGCAGCTGATGGTGCAAGGTGTTGACGTCATTGCCGCTAGGGGGCAAATTAGCGGCGATCGCCCCCTGACCCTGACGACTCCGGCCCGCCAACTCACCACACGCGCCCTCCTGCTAGCCACCGGCTACACGCCGTCAGTCCCAGATCTGCCAGGCTTATCAGCCGTTGCCTACGACACGCCCCAAACTTTTTTGCAGCGCGATGCCCTGCCGGTATCGGTCATTATTTGGGGCAGTGCGCCCTTGGGGTTAGCGCTGGCTCAAAACTTAAGGCAGTGTGGCGTGGCTGTCACCCTAATCACACCCAAACCTCGCCTGCTGCCCGCTGCCGACCCCGAGATATCGCAGTGGCTGGCAGCACAGCTGCGGGCCGAAGGCATTGATTTAAGGTTAAATGCAGACCTTTTAGCAGTCACCGCCCAACCAGAGGGAATCACTGCCAAGCTGACCGATGCCCCGATCACTGCCGCATCTCTGGTCGTCGCGACTCAGCCGGTGGCGAATCTAATGGAACTGGGCCTGAAGGCTGTTTTTCAGGGCGATCGCCTGCTGACGGTCAATGCCTTTTTGCAAACTGAGCATCCTCGTATTTATGCCTGCGGGGCCGTGCTTGGCGGCGACGACTTGCCCGCGATCGCGCGCCAAGAAGCCCACTGCGCCCTTCATAACGCCTTGTTCTGGAATCGCCAACGCATTGACTACAGCACGATTCCCTACGCATTACCCACCCAACCCGCTGTAGCTCAGGTCGGCCTTACCGAACCGCAGGCACGTCAGCGCTACAGCGACAGTCAACTGCTGGTTGCCCAGCAGCCCCTCTATCAAAACCCGAAAGCGCAATGGCGAAACGCCACCAGGGGATTTTGCAAACTGCTGGCCCACCGCGACGGTCATTTAATTGGCGCTCATGGCGTTGGCCCCGCAGCCACAGAATGGATGCAAACTGTGGCCCTACTCATGGCGCAAAGGACTCCGTGGTGGCAGCTGACCAACTTCCCCGCCCTGCCCGATAGCTTCACCGAAATCTTGCGACAAACCACTCAACAGTGGGAGCGCGATCGCTGGCAACCTGGCGGCTGGCGATACGACTGGGCCGAAAATTGGCATAACTGGCGGCGTAGTCGCTAATCATCCTCAGTGAACCAAACTGGCAGAGTTGCTCACTCTCTGAGGTGGGGATCGATCGCCGACTCCGGCTGATCAACCAACAATTGCGAGATCG
>CALCPB010000950.1 GCA_937897665.1 uncultured Halomicronema sp.
TCTAGAACGATCGCATACTGCCATAGGTTCAGTTGTCGCCAGCAAAACCAGCTCAATAGACGTCCAAATCTGTGCCCTGACAGAGGAAGCCAAGGTCAAGGGCATTCCCCATGACTTATTGGACAATGCCATGCATACAGGCACGGACCAAAACCAGTCCGAATAGACAAAAAATGACCAGTCGGTCGATATGTTGCAAGCTGTATGCCGATGACCATACAGTGCAAACGCCTTATACCGGTTCTTCAAAAGGTGACTACAGAGCTTTGGCTTCGACTCCGCTCAGCCATCGCTCTCTGAGCGAAGTCGAAGAGAGCGTGTGTAGCTTAAATTCAGAGAATTGGTATTAGACAATCGGGGAATCAGAGACACTGACCTATGCACTCGAATAAGCGAAGGGTCAGTGAGAGCGAATTTAATTTATAGAGGGATTTATCGAACGATGCCCATACAAATTAAACCGGCCTCTTGCTGGAAAGCCGCTTTCTATAACTCCATTAGCTTATTGCTCGTGTTGTCGTTGCCGAAAAAGGCGGCTCAGGCGATACTGCCGGCACATGAAGAGGGCACCAGTGTCCAGATGAACGCAACCTTAGCTAAACAGTGGCTACTCAGCTCTTCGAATAAACAAGCCGATACTCCATTAAGCTTTAGCGTTACCTATACCCCAGCAGAAACGCAGCGAGGCCAAGAAGTTCAAGACTTTCTACAGGAAGCCCAAGTCTTTGAACAACTGCTATTAGGGTTAAATGATGTTTTTGTGTTGCCAGAGCCCATCACCCTAAATCAAGCAGAATGCGGTACGGTCAATGCCTATTACTCTCCCAGCGGTCGCCAAATCACTATGTGCTACGAGCTGGTAGATTATTTTTTCACGTTGTTTGCTGAGCATCGACAGCCCGGCGATCCCCCCATAGAACTTCCGACTATCAGCGTATTGGCCTTTGTGATGCTGCATGAGTTGGGTCACGGTTTTATCGATGTCCTCGACGTTCCGGTATTGGGCAGGGAAGAAGATGCGGTCGATCAGTTTGCGGCGGTGCTGCTAGCTCAAACGGGGGGAGGTCAAGTGACAGCGGAAGCCGCAGCAACCTGGTTTTACCTCTCATCCCAGCAACAAGACTATGCCAATATCCCCTATTGGGCTGAGCACTCGCTTGACATCCAAAGGTTCCATAGCATCGTTTGCATGCTGTACGGCAGCTCACCGGAAACCTACGGTAATTTGATGCAAGAGCTCGATATTCCAGAGCGTAGGCAAGCAATGTGCCAACAAGAATATGCGGATGCTTTAGAGAACTGGGGAGAAATCCTTGATCCGATACGAATAGCACCTGAAGAAGGTTAGACGCCACACTCTGGGAGGAGAACAAAATTGGAAGCTGATAGGGTGGGTAGTGCCCAACCACACTCACACCGCAGACCGACAGTTGATTCACCAATACATATCTATTGCGATATGTATTGGTGAATCAACTGTCAACTAGGGAGTAACGAGGGACGGATTGCACCGAGACAATCGTGGCAGCCCTTCCTCGCGCTGCGGCAACCTGGTAATAGCTAAAATCGTTGCGAAGCGATGTTCCTTTAGGCAAAACCGTGATTGCCTTTCCCAGCGAGAGAACCATCGGGAAAAAGGGCCAGGGTAACTGGGCCAATTTTGACCCACTGTTGACTGTCTGGGGCCATGACGGTTTTGATGCTCACCGGCATCACACTATGCGGGGGAAAAGCCAACCATTCGCCATTGCGACAAAACGGATCGCTGTAGCCTTCAGCCTGACACCAGGCTTGGCAGACGCCGTCAATCGCCGATCGCAGATCCGCATACTGAGGAGTGGCCGCTGAATCGGTTTGCGCCATCACGAAAATTGCCAAAGGTCTACACGTTCACCCACTCATAACACACCAAATCGTTATGGTCGCAACAGGTACAGCCTTCGCATTTGTTCGGTGAGGGGAGTTCGCGGATGCGGCCTTTGCGACTGAGTTTTTTGAGCATGGGCTGGAGCGCGTCAATGCTGGTATGAAAGTGTAGGGATAAATCGCTAACAGATACGATGCCGTGGTCGGCAATGTAGGTTTGAACGTCGCGCAGCATGATTTGGATATGAGGGTGGATGGGTATGCAAGGGCGAGGCATTCTCGCGATAACAATTCAGGTTTAACCGATACGTAACGTCGAGAATGCCTCGCCCGTACGGGATGGCGGTGAATTCGAACCTGCCTGGCCCTTACGGAATCTGGGTTAGTGCCCTTCCAGCTGGAGCGATCGCCGCTTCCGAGCGGGACGCGAGTAGCGCATGAGGACAAAGGAGGCGATCGCGATCGCCGTTAATCCGACAATCCAGGCGGTGGCAGTCGCCGGATGTTGCGCAAAGGTCATGACCTGGTAGTACAGGACAGCGCTCCAGTAGGCCAGGCCAGTGGTCCAGAGACCGACAAAAGCCGTCCATCCCGCATTGGTTTCGCGATACACCGCACCCATAGCCGCCACACAGGGAAAGTACATCAGCACAAACAGCAGGTAGGCAAAGGCCGCGACGCGGGTATCGAACCGCAGAGCCATCTGACCAAAGGTAGTGTAGGCCACTGCCTGTTCTTCAGCCGCCGTGTCGAGGGTGCTGACGTCACCGACCGAGAGCCCAAGGGGATCCAGCAGGGTGCCGCCCAGGTCGGCCAGGTTAGCGGGAATAGTGGCAAAGGCCTCGCCAATGTTACCGAAGAAGTCGAAACCTTCCGCCTCGGTTGCTTCACCGGCGGCGATCGCCGCATCGTCACCCAACGCCCCATAGAGAGAATCGAGGGTACCGACCACCGCTTCTTTCGCAAAGACGCCGGTGAAGATGCCCACCGTGGCGGGCCAGTTCTCTTGCGAGACGCCCATCGGGGCAAACACTGGGGTAATGGTCTGACTGACCGAGCTGAGAATCGAGTTATCGCTGTCTTCATTGCCGATGGAGCCGTCTGTACCGATGGAATTCATCAGACTGAGCACCATCACCATCACCACAATCACCTTACCGGCCCGCACAATGAAGCTCTTGAGCCGTTCCCAAGTGCGAATTAAAACCCCTTTTAACGTGGGCATGTGGTAAGTCGGTAGCTCCATGACGAAGGGCGCGGCTTCGCCTTTCAGCAGGGTGTGCTTCATGATCAGCCCGGTCACCACGGCCATGCCCATGCCAATCAGGTACAGCGCAAATACGATATTCTGTCCGGCGCGGGGGAAGAAGGCCGCAGCGAATAGAGCGTATACCGGCAGTCGCGCTCCACAAGACATGAACGGATTCATGAGGATGGTGAGGATGCGATCGCGGCGACTTTCCAGCGTCCGCGTCGCCATGATGGCCGGCACATTACAGCCAAAACCCACCAGCATCGGCACAAAAGACTTGCCCGGTAGGCCCACAAAGCGCATGAAGCGATCCATCACAAAGGCTGCGCGGGCCATGTAGCCGCTGTCTTCTAATAAGGCCATAAAGAGGAACAAGCAGCCAATGACCGGAATGAAGGTCGCCACGGTTTGAATGCCGCCCCCCATGCCGCCCGCCAGCACCACCTGCACAATCTCGGGTAGGCCGATCGCCGCCAGCACCGCGCCGAAACCATCGACAAAGAGGGTGCCAAACAAAATGTCAAAGAAGTCGATAAAGGCCCCGCCGACGTTGATAGCAAACATAAACAGCAGGTACATCACCCCCAAAAAGATGGGAATGCCCAGCCAGCGATTGAGCACCACCTGGTCAATTTCGTCGGAGGTGGTGAGACTGATTTCACGGGGCCGGGTCGCGACATTGTTCACCAGACGGTGGGCATAGCCATATCGACTATCGGCGATGGCGATGTCAATATCCTCTCCCAGCACTTGATGGATGCGATGCCGCTGCTCTGACACTTGCTGCAGCACTGCCGGAGTCACATTCGGGGCCGAGGCATCGTCGTATTCCAGGAGTTTGAGGGCGGTCCAGCGATCACGAGCGGTGGGATGCGCAGCCGCGATCGCTGGCGTCAACGCGGTCAACGCCTCCTCCAATAGCGAGGGATACACCACCTGCGCGGTAGGCAACACCGGGGCCGCCAACATCTCGTCAATGCTCCGGCGCAAGACTTCCACCCCGTCATTATGAGAGGCCACCATGGAGACGACCGGACAGCCTAAGCGCTCAGCCAGCAGTGTAGGATTCACCCGGATGCCCTGATCTTCAGCCACATCGGTCATGTTCAGTGCCACCACCAGGGGCACCCCCATTTCCAAAATATGCGTGGTGAGATAGAGGTTGCGCTCTAGGTTGGAGGCGTCAATGATATTGACCACCACCTGCGCCTCACCCGAGAGCAAGTAATCACGGGCGATCGTTTCGTCAATGGAACTGTCCCCGGCCTCGGCATCGACGGCATAAATACCGGGCAGGTCAACGACTTTGACCGTGGTGTCACCGTAGCGGTAGCTGCCTTCTTTGCGGTCAACGGTGACGCCGGGCCAGTTGCCGACCTGCTGGTTTGCCCCCGTCAAGTCATTGAATAAAGTGGTTTTGCCGCAGTTGGGGTTACCCAATAGCGCGATGGTGTTATGACTCATGGGTACTCTCCTCCGAGCTAATCGGCTCTACTTGCAGGGCGGCGGCTTCACTTTTGCGCAAGCTCAGGTGATAACCACGCACTTCGATATCGACCGGGTCACCCAGAGGGGCCTGGCGCTTGATGGTGAACTGCGTGCCCGGAGTCAACCCCATCGACAAAAGCTTGCCGCGATAGGCATGACCACCCGGCTCGTAGCCGACAATTTGGCCCGACTGGCCAACGGCTAATGACCCTAGCGTGAGGGTATTTACGGTCATAGCATCCTCTCTAGTTACAACAGACTCTGACTTCCTGGCCGGTGCCCGGGGGGGCTCCCGTGGGGGAACTGTGGTGGTGACGTCCGGCGGATGGGTCGTCACGGCGACCCGGTGAGCCATGCCCGCCCCCAGACCAATGCGGCAGCCTTGCAGGGCCACAATCACCGAGCCGCTTGCCGTTCGGCTAACCACGGTGATTTCGCCCCCTGGCACAATGCCGACATCCATTAAGCGCCGCGCCATGCGCCGTCCGCCCCTGATCTGCACAACCCAGACGCGATCGCCCACCGATGTCATTGCTAGTGGTAGCTGGACGCCTGCGGGGGTAGGCGAAGCTGACACCGGCGGCGGGGCGATCGCCTCACCTTCTAGGTCAGCGGTGCCGCCGAGGAAGGTCACAGCCCCGGCAGGGAGGGCCAGCGCCGGGTCAGAATTCGAATTCATCGCATCTGTCATGAAAAAGCCTGCAGCTTAATAAAAAAGTTTCTCAGCTATAACTCAGGACTTGGTGGCGTCCCGAGCCATGCCGATGCAAACCCAAGCGCTTTCAGCGATGATATCGCCGAGCTTTTTTGAGAATACTTCCTGAAATAGCTGTCTATTCAAAAGCAAATAAATTCAACTCAAAAGCTGACATATCTTAAAGTATTGAGCCCAATTAAACCCTTGAAAAACGCTCTTTAAATACAGTTTCACCTTTCCTAAGAAGCACAAAACGTATGGAAATATTTTCAAATGATACAGTCCAAAAAGATCCTTAATGCAAACGATCGTCATCAAACTGATGATTTATTTCTACCGTGATTTTTAAAGTTGCTGTCAGCCTTTAATTCAAAGTTAAGGATTTACCTGATCGGAATCTTTTTCAATAGTGATGGCATTGACGATAGATATTCCTGAAAGCTCTGAAGCGTAAAGGATTCAGGCTAATCAGCCAGCCATCACAAGTGCCTTAAGTGTTAACAAAAGTTGCCTCTGCCCTCAATTTCATTCCCTGAGTAATGCATGCGTCAAAGGGGGTTAAGCACTAGCGTTATTGACATTTTTCAATGCACTATATTAGATTCGTCAGCGTTTACTAGGCAGGCTAGAGAGCGGAGGCAAACAGAAGATTTTTCCTCTCTTCAGAAAAATAATGTTGGCATCTTTAGCCTCAGAGTCTTTTATCGAAAAACATCCTGTCTCTGCCGGTATTAACTCAGCCAGGAGCTTAAGCGGGGTGTCCACTTATCAAGTTTTTGAACCGGGAATTAGCGAACAGGCTCTAAATTCAGCTGAGACTTGATAGAAACGCGGTGTTATAGCCAAGTGCCGATCTTTAGAGCAGCCGTCTTTCCGGATTGGCGGTGCGAACTGGATTTATCCCACTCAATTCAACCGATATGGTCGAATTGTCGAACGGTCAGACAATGATTTTGATGATCGCCTGATTCTGGCCGTTGACCATGAGAAAAAAGGCATTCATCTCAACGTCAATCGCAATATCGCGATCGCCACCGGCCTGCCCCTAAACGAGTGGAGTCATGTCGCCGGCACCTACGACGGTGAGTCAATTCGCGTGTATATCAATGGAGAACTCGGGGCAGAGCCCCCCTATAAGGGCGCCCCCCTGGAGCTGACCGAATCTGACTTTTGGCTGGGGAACAATCGCCAAAATACGCGCCCTTACGCGGGCTACCTCAAAGATATTCAGCTCTGGCAACGACACTGACGTCTGCCGAGATTCAGCAGGCGCTAGCGCAAACGCCGTCTGCTGAGGCGGCGGGGCTATTGGCCTCTTGGCCCTTTGCCGAGGAGACCTCAGACGCGGCGATCGCCGATCAAGTGCAGAAAATTCCCGTCACACGGCAAAACGCGACGGCCCCTCAAACTGCAGCGGCAGGTCCTCAAGTGGTGCAAAGTCCCTAAATCACCCTCACCCCAGGCTGCCTTACCCCGTCAAGTCCGATGGCTGAGGTTTTGCCCACTGTCTCCACCCCGTTCACGCTATTGTTGACCCTCGGGTCTGATGTGTTTTTGCAACAGGCATTGGCGATTTGGGGGCTGGATTTGATATGGGTGCTCGTGCGAGCAGCGACAACGGTTTGACTAATGGGCTATCCAAGAACACTGCATCCTCAGCCCGGCACCTGGACACACCATTAAAGCCATCGCTGGCTCAGAAAATTCAGGGAAATTCTCAAAGAATGTAGAACCTGATGGTATTGGTCCGATAGATAATGATTCTCGGTATCATTTGAGGAAATGCTGAGTCTGTATTCCCATGGCCAAGTCCCGTTCTGCGGCGTCTCAACCCCAGCCAAATAAAGCAGTGTCGCAGACTGACGCGCCGGGATGTGAAATCCCTTTAGTGCATTTAGAAAACGTGCGTCAGGTGCAGCCTGAGGTCTTAGCGACGGCAAAAGCCCAGCGTATGGCCGAGTTTTTTAGTGCCCTGTCTGACCCGCATCGTCTCAAGTTGCTATCAGCACTGGCGCATCAGGAACTCTGTGTGTGTGATTTGGCTGCCGCTGTGAATATGGGGGAGTCAGCGGTATCGCATCAGTTACGGGTGTTGCGATCGCAGCGGTTAGTCAAATATCGCCGCCAGGGCCGCAACGTTTGCTACAGCTTGGCCGATGACCACATCATGACGCTTTATCGCGAAGTGGCCGACCATCTTGACGAAGAATAATTGGCCGTATTGAGACGAAAGTTACGGTTTGTGCCTGACTTTTTCGGATAACATCTGAATAACTGCTCAGACGTTTGAGTGTCAGGTGTAGCCATGACTCATTCCCCCCGTCATCAGAGCCATCAGGCCCCTTCTCAAGATCACGCAGATGCCTGCTGTGGCGACTCCTCTCTGTCGATCGCTGCCCCACCGCCCCCAGCAGGCGGTTGCTGCTGCCATGATCACGGGCAGGCTGCCGGAGTGTTTAACCTCCGCCCAGCCCTCACCCCTATCATCATCTCTGCGAGTCTATTTCTCGTGGGTCTAATTTTTCATCAACCGTTGCGCCGCACACCGTTCGCCATCGCTGAATATATGGTGTTACTACCGGCCTATCTGATTAGCGGCTGGGGCGTGCTGACGGCGGCGGGCCGCAATATTGTGCGGGGGCAGGTCTTTGATGAGAACTTTTTGATGACCCTGGCGACACTAGGGGCGATCGCCATTCAAGAACGGCCTGAAGCAGTGGGAGTGATGCTGTTCTTTCAGGTGGGGGAACTGTTTCAGAGCTATTCGGTGGGGCGATCGCGCCGGTCGATTCAGGCTCTTTTGGCAGTGCGGCCCGATACGGCCAACCTCATAGTGGATGGTAATCTGCAGTCCGTGCCTCCCGACACGGTCAACGTTGGCGCAGTCATTGTTGTGCGTCCGGGTGAAAAAGTGCCCTTAGATGGCGACATTCTGACCGGCGAGTCTTGGGTCGATACCGCAGCGCTCACAGGAGAATCGGTGCCCCGTTCCGCTCGGGCCGGGGAAACCGTGTTGGCGGGCATGATCAACCAGGCGGGGCGGCTCACGGTGCGCGTCACACGACCCTTTGGCGAATCCTCGATCGCAAAAATTCTTGAC
>CALCPB010000951.1 GCA_937897665.1 uncultured Halomicronema sp.
AATCAGACGAGTCGGGGCGCCCCAGCGATAGGGCCGCACCGAGCGAGTCAGCCCCCCGCTGGACTGCTGCGATCTCCGGGCAGCTTCCCACCTTGTTCCCATCGCGACGCCCATCTGATCGATCAAGGGACAGTGCGACAGCGGCAAAATTGTCGGATAGACCGTGGCGTGGGCAGCCACCGCTTGAGGGCGCTGACACCAAAACAAGCCAAAGGGACCAGCGGTGCGCAAGGCCAACGTGGGCCAGTGATAAAGACCGCGTTGGGTGGGATAGCAGGTGTACTCCCACCGGTGTTGCTGGTGAGGGGCAATCACCGCGATCGCCGTCTCGGGCCAGGGGCCAAACGCTTCCGGCACCAGATCTCTCACCTGCAGCAAGGTCTTCGGTCGAGTGGTCAAGTTATCGAGCGTGATCACAACCGAAAGCGCTTCGCCGACGCTAATCGGGCGCACTGGCTGCCGGTGAATCTGTAGCCCCCGCAGGCTGCGCGGCGATGACCAAATATTAATCCCGGCGATCGCCAGCATCACCCCGCTAATAGCGTACAGCCAGCCTGCCATACTGTTGATTGCCGCCCCAAAAAAGGCGATCGCCAACCCTAACAGCACGCCTCCAGCATAGGCAGGCGCAACCCAGTGAGTTTCTAACCAGGTAATGAACGATCGGCGGCGTCGGGCCATGCGACTCTCCTCAAGCTCTTTCCAAGATGACATATCCCATTCACTGCCCTTCCATAGGCGAAGGACAAGATAGGAAAATTCGGAATGCGGAATTCAGAATGCGGAACTCGGCTCAAACCAGCCTTAACCCGACAACCGTGATGGAATGTCATCATCAACGATAGATGTTTGTTCTCCTTTGTCATGCCAATTCATCAACTGCTAGCGCCCGAAGTTAAGGATCTGGGTGGTTTCATTGCCCGTCGTAGCTTACCCGCCCCGGGCCTACAGATGGTCGGCCCCTTCATTTTCTTTGACCATTTAGGCCCCTCCGAACTCCCAGCAGGCAAAGGCATTGATGTGCGTCCTCACCCTCACATCAATTTGGCGACCGTGACCTACCTGTTTGACGGCGCGTTTATGCATCGCGATAGCCTGGGCACTGTGCAAGAAATTCGTCCTGGGGCAGTTAACTGGATGACCGCAGGTCAGGGCATTGTGCATTCGGAACGATCGCCGGAGCGTGATCGCGAGCAGCCGGCCAGCATCCACGGCATTCAAACCTGGGTCGCTTTACCGGCAGACCAGGAAGAAACAGCGCCCTGGTTTCACCACTATGGCGCCAATGAAATTCCCACCTGGCAAGAAAATGGCGTTTCCATCACGCTGATTGCCGGTCGATTGGGTGATCGCAGTTCGCCCGTCAAAGCCCTCTCGCCGATTCTTTACTTAGACATCGTCTTTGAGCAGGCCGGAGCCATCACCCTGCCAGCCGCCTACAGCGAGCAAGCCGTCTACAACATCGATGAAGGCTTGACGGTTGACGGCACCGCCTTGCCCGCGCGACAGCTGGCGATTTTAGAGCCCGGCCAGGCCGCCACCCTAGCCGCCTCATCAGGACGCTGCATGGTGATTGGGGGCGAGCCCCTGGGTCAGCGGTTCAAATGGTGGAACTTTGTCTCTAGCCGCAAGGACCGCATTGAGCAGGCCAAAGCCGACTGGCGCGCCAATCAATTTGCCACCGTACCGCATGAGGATGAGCGGATTCCTTTACCGAAACAGGTAAACGAGGCGAACCCACTGTAGAGCTGCCGGGCAAGGGCGCGAGCCCAGCCGACTCAGCGATCTCACTCACCAGATGTGCAGCATCAGCATCAGAGGTTCACTGAGTGACGCGCCACCACCCACTCGATCGCCTGCTGGGGACTATGGATATGCCCTTCGGCATGGGCCAGTTCAACAGCCGCGAGCAGTTCACCGATGTGCGGGCCGGGACGCAGATCTAACTGCTCAATCAAGTCACGACCGCTGATCAGCGCATGGGGATGAGCCACCGGGTCAGCCTTGTCCAAAAAACGATCGATTAAGCCGTCGAGCACCGAGAGGGGAACCCCCTCAGCCAGACCCACCAGCGCCAAAGCGATGAAGCTGTTACCCACCGTTCGAAACAGGTGATATTGCTGGCAGCGAGCATCATCCCCCTGGGCGATCGCCGCTAGCAACGGCCAACCGCGCAAGATCGCTAGCACGGCCTGCTGCTCGGCTCGGCTGTATTTAAAGTGAGTCAGTTCGGCTTCGGCGATCGCCCCATCCGGTGACAAAATGCGGCTGAGTTTGGCCGCCTTAAACCAGCTGCGATGAAACCCCGGTGGCGTCTGCTCTTTGATCCAAGCTTTAAACAGGTGAGCCAACTCGGGGCGATGGGTCTGCAGACGAGCGGCCGCCTCATCCACCGCCGTCAGCTGCCGAATCTGATGAGCCGAGAGATTAGGCAACCAGGTGCCAAGCACAGTGTCCGCCCAGGCCAGCCGCATTAACGGCGTGCCTTCAGCCTTACTGAGCAAGCTGTCGAGTTCCCCACGCACCCGTTCCGCTGCGACCTTGCCCAACAGCGGAGCCAGTTCATGAATGGTGGTGCGGGTGGGCTCATCGAGGGTAAAGTCGAGCTGTGCGGCTTGGCGATAGGCTCGCAACAGTCGCAACGGATCATCCGCCAAGTTATCGGCAGCAATCATGCGCAGCAGTCGCCGCTTCAAGTCAGCACAGCCCCCTAACGGATCAAAGACCTGCTCAGTGTGAGGATGGTAGGCGATCGCGTTGACGGTAAAGTCCCGACGATAGAGATCAGACTCTAAACTGTCGCCCACCTGCTGCGCAAAATCCACCGTGGCCTGCTCAAAAACAATGCGCGCGATCTGATTTTTCGGATCGAGCACCACGAAGCCAGCCTGGTAGTGGCGGGCGATCGCCCGGGCCGTTTCTACGGCCTCACCAGGCACCACAAAGTCGAGATCAAGATAGTCGGCTTTGCGCCCCAACAGGGCATCGCGAACACTACCGCCAACCAAATGCGCCGATGTCGGCAGCAGGGACAGCTCAAAAGGCCAGGTCTGAGGAGATAAGACAGAACTCACAGAGAGTGCAGCGGCAGCAAAAGGGGATTGATGAAGAGAAACAGCTTGCAATGACGGACAGTGGGGTAGACAACAGCGCTTTCAGCCTGACGGGTGAAAGCGAGATAAAAACACAGCTTTTCATTTTGCAACATTGCTTACTTTCTGCCAGCCAGGCACCGAGCAGTTACGCTAGATTGGCAAAAAGTTGCATTGGCGCTTATTCAGCTTATTCAACAGTAGGCCGTTTCGTTGGAAAAGATCTATGTGCATTTGTGTGAATTGCCACTACGTCGATCGCTGCACAACCTACCATGCCGTAGAAACTCAGCATGAGCAGCTGCATCTGACCGAATCACCCGCATTTGAGGCGAGCAATCCCACAATCAATGTCAATATTCGCCAAGATGGCGAAATCATTGAGACGGAATGGGATGTGGTGGGCTGTGATAGCTTCCGCGAAGAAGTCGGCAAATGGTCGAAGCTCCGTCCCGGCGAACTCGTGCCGACGTAGCGCTGCCTGTCTGCCTGACCATGCCGTTGAGAAGTTCACAGTCGCTGCAGGGAACTTCTCAACGGCTGTAGACACATTCATCAACGAGCGCATACCAGTGACTGCTGCTCCCGATCTAGCAGCATCGCCGCCTGAGTTCCCTGACTTTTTTCAGACGGCAGCCAGCGGCCGCTGGCTGAAATCAAAAATTAGTATTGAGAGATTCAGCGCACTATTTAGACATTAACTGCTGGATCGCGTCTGCCTTTTGCGTCCGGCGATGACAGTTTTGCCAATCTCGATCAGGGCAATCGGTCTCACGGCAATCAAACTCGCAGGCAGCCACATCAGCAGGCACTTCAGTCGAAATGAAAGCCTTTAAGCGCTGCCAAACTGCGGAAATAGAGTTTTGCATGGGCCATTACCAAGTGGGGTGCTGGAAGTGATCACATTATCAGTCGGCCACTTGGGGAGTAAGCAGTTTGTGAATAAAGCCTTCATAAAGGCCCTGGCATTACCGATAATTTTTTTACAAAGTTTTACTCCAAAGTGAACTTCGGATGCCAAAGATACGGCAGCAGCATTCCCGCTGCAAGGTCAATTTGATCGCCACACTCCCAGACAGAACGATTAAACTAGGGATTGGCTAACGTGTTCATTGAGTTGCTTGAGCACCGGAACACCGCAGCGAGCACAGATCCGAGTTTAAAGGCACGATTTATGGCAAACCGCTTGCGTCAGCAATCTTCTCTGCGCCGCACTGCACAGATGGCGGCATCTGGCTTGTTGACGACGACCTGGTTCTTAATGCAGAGCCTGACAGCGCTGCCTCCCGCTTTAGCCCAGACTGAAGAAGAGGATGATCAGCTCTCCTACGGTGACTTTTTAGAACACGTCGATTAGGAGCAGGAGGCCAAGGTCGAAATAGATCCCGAACGCGGACGTGCAGAAGAGATACTCAAAGACGCCGCCGCCGATGAGCCCCCGCAAGAGGTGCTGCTGTTTCAGGGTGACGGCAGTAACCCTGAGCTGGTGCAGCGACTGCGCGCTCAGGATGTCGATGTCGAGATTCAGCCTGAGGGCTCGGGCAATGCCTTCGCGTGGATTGCCACCAACACCCTGGTCATCATGTTGCTGCTGTTTGGTTTGCTGCTGATTTTGCGGCGCACGGCCAACAGCGCGGGCGGGGCCATGAGCTTTGGACGCTCGCGGGCGCGCTTCCAGATGGAGGCCAAAACTGGCGTGCAGTTCACCGATGTCGCCGGCATTGAAGAGGCGAAAGAAGAACTGCAGGAAGTCGTTTCCTTTCTCAAAAATCCTGAGAAGTTCACGGCTATTGGTGCCAAGATTCCGCGTGGAGTCTTACTGATTGGCCCGCCAGGTACTGGTAAAACGCTGCTAGCCAAGGCGATCGCCGGGGAAGCCGCCGTACCATTTTTCAGTATTTCCGGTTCTGAATTTGTCGAAATGTTTGTCGGCGTCGGCGCTTCGCGGGTGCGCGACCTGTTCAAAAAAGCGAAGGAAAATGCCCCTTGTATTGTCTTTATCGATGAGATTGATGCCGTGGGCCGACAGCGGGGCACCGGCATTGGCGGCGGCAATGACGAGCGCGAACAAACCCTCAACCAGCTGTTGACCGAGATGGATGGCTTTGAGGGCAACAGCGGCGTCATTGTGATTGCCGCCACCAACCGCGCCGACGTCTTGGATATGGCACTGCTGCGACCGGGTCGGTTTGATCGCCAGGTCACCGTTGATTTGCCCACCTACAGCGGTCGCTTAGAAATCTTAAAAGTTCACGCCCGCAATAAGAAGATTGACGACAACGTTTCGGTTGAGGCGATCGCCCGCCGAACGCCTGGTTTTTCGGGAGCAGAACTCGCGAACTTGTTGAACGAGGCCGCAATTCTCACGGCTCGCCGCCGCAAAGAGGCGGTCACGATGACGGATGTCGAAGATGCGATTGATCGACTCACGATTGGTCTCAGCTTAACGCCCCTACTTGACAGCAACCGCAAAAAAATGACGGCTTATCACGAGGTCGGCCACGCCTTGCTGACGACCATGCTTGAGCATGCCGACGCCCTTAACAAAGTCACGATTATTCCGCGATCGGGCGGGGTAGAAGGGTTCACCCAATCCGTGCCTGACGAAGACGTCATTGATAGCGGTCTTTACACCCGCAACTGGATTTTAGATCGCATTACCGTAGCCTTGGGCGGGCTGGCCGCAGAGGCCGAAATCTTTGGGGATGCCGAAGTCACCACCGGCGCCGTCGGTGACATTAAGCAAGTCACCAACTTAGCCCGACAAATGGTGACGCTGTATGGCATGTCTGATTTAGGCCCGGTTGCCCTCGAAAGCATGGGCGGCGAGGTCTTTTTAGGCCGTAACATGATGCCACGCTCAGAATATTCTGAAGCGATGGCCGCCAAAATTGACCACCAGGTCAGGGCGATCGCCAACTACGGCTACAGTCGCGCCCGTGAAATTTTGCGAGAAAATCGTACGCTCATTGACTACCTGGTTGATCGCCTGCTCGACATCGAAACGATGGAGGGCGAAGAGTTTCGGCAAATCGTTAAGCGATACACCGACATTCCAGAGAAGCAAAAGCGCCAGAAGATC
>CALCPB010000952.1 GCA_937897665.1 uncultured Halomicronema sp.
GGATTAGCTGCAGTAGAGTCTCTTTTAGATCTTGGTAAGAGCGTTGAAGCTCTTTTGTCTTAGCTTGAGATTCTTCGTAGAGGTTCGCCTGATAAATCGCGATCGCAATCTGATTGCAAATATCCTGCAAGAGCTGAATTTCCGCCTTTTTCCAAGGGTGCTCATGCTCAATCCGGCCAATTTGTAAACTGCCAATCTTGCCATCAGTCGTGTGAATTGGCAAACACAAGTAAGCGGTAATCCCAGCCTTCTCTAAAAAGGTCTTGAGAGAGAAGCTCTCTAACTTAGCTAAGCTATCCACCTGACAAGGTTGATTCTGTAAGAGATGCTCTAGGAGTGTCGGCAATTTATTAAGTTGATGAGTGCCTAACCAAGTCGGTAATTCAGGCTTCTTCTGCTCTTTGACAACTTCCCAGATATTGGCGCCATTCGCCTCTTGATACCAAGCAAAGGTGCAAATGTCGGCAGGTAGTTCGGTGACAATCGCATTTACCGAGATCTGTAAAATACGATCCAGATGAAGAGAGTCTCGGATTTCTGAGCTAATTTGGTTGAGTAGCTGTGCCCGATTCAGCAGCGTGCGAACTTTGTCTTCTGCTTGCCTGCGTTCGGTCACATCCTGAAATGTCCCCACAACCCCTACCACATTGCCAGCCCAGTCTCGCAGGGGAGCTTTGTGTGTTTCCAGCCATCGCTGTTCACCCTCAGAGGAAATGAGGGTTTCTTCAATGCCCAACTTGGCCTCGCCAGATGTCATTACTGCTTGATCATCGGCACGATAGTGTATGGCATCGGCGTTGGTGGCGGCAAAGTCGAAGTCCGTTTTGCCAATTAACTCTGCAGCTGATGATAAGCCGATCGCCTCGAGCAGGGGCTGATTACTGCCGAGAAAGACCGAATTGCGATCTTTCCAGAACACTGGCAGAGGAATCGTATCGAGCACCGTTTGAGCAAACTGCTGAGAGTCTTGTAGTGCCTGCTCGGCTTGCTTACGATAGGTAATATCGCGCACGATGACGAGCGCCTCCGCTGAGTTGATTGCAACAATGTGGATTTCTTCATGGACTAAGCGTCCCTGTTTTTCGAATTGATGTTCATAGACCTGCAAGGTACCGGTGGTAATTGCCCGATCAATTCTATAGAGCTGTTGTTGCAATAATGCGGGGGGCAGGACTTCGGCAAGCTCCTGTTGAATGGGCAGAAATTCCCCTACTGAATTGGGCGAGTGGATGTAATTGAAACAAGTGCCATCTCGCCCAACGTGCAAGAGTAAATCTGGAATAGCCTCGACAATGGCACGAATCTGGGCTTCTTTATGCTGAAGTTTGGCCGTGCGTTCGACAACCTTGGTTTCAAGTTCTTGATTCAGGTGCTCTAATGCAGTGAGAGCTCGTTGCCGCTCTAATTCAGCAGTAGCCCGAGCCCCAAACACCCGCAAAATCTGTTTTGCTCGTTCTGGAAAGTGAATCGGTTGCTGATGGAAGATGCCTAGATTACCAATGGCCTTCCCTTGGCTATCCTGCAAGGCAATCCCTAAATAGCTCTCTGCCCCCAACTCAACTAAACCGGAGTCTTCAGGAAACATCTGCTGAACTGAACTTGCACAATAAAACTGACCCTCTTGTAAAGATCTGGCACAGGGAGTTCTCGCAGAATGATATTGATAAGCTGGTTGCAAAGCACCGTTGGCCCAAAAGGCTAGAGACTGCAGTTCGTCATCCACCACTTCGGTCACTAAGACAGAGGAAACACTTAAGGCGCTGGCAATATAGCTTGCTAAAGCTGGGAAAAAGCCTTGTCCCGTAATGGCTGTGGTTCCTTCAACGATATTGTGCAGAACAGTTTCAGTTTGTTTGTGATCGCTAATGTCCGTTAGGGTGCCTACATAGCCAATGACCTGTCCTTCTAAATCGTGTTCAGGAACGACTTGGGCATAGACCCATCTGTAGTCACCATCGGCGTGCTGATAACGACACTCAGCCTGGAAAGGATTTCCTGTTTGGGTACATTGCCTCCATTGGGCTACTAGCCAGCCTCGATCTTCTGGATGAATCCAAGGTCGCCATTCCTTGCCCATCAAAGCTGCTGGCGTGTAACCGGTAATCTGACAACACTGCTTATTAACGTAGATACAATGCCCTGCAGCATCAGTGCGAAAAATAGCTACCGGCGCTGCTGCAATCAAACTGGCATGACGTTGATCAGTTTCTTGAAGACGGGTTGCAACTTGCTGTCGGATATTCTGTTCTGTTGGTAACTGATAGGCGTTGAGCGATTGCTGGAGGAGGCTTTCATCGGTAATCAACCCAACTAGACGATCTTGGCTGTCTAGAATGGCCAGATGACGTACATGGTGTCGTTGCAGTAGATGAATAGCCGTATTGACATCCGTGAAAGCAGATTCCTGCAGGGTCACGACGGGAGACAACATGACCTGCTTCATCACTAAAGTATTGAGCGGTTGTTGTTGCAAATTCAGACGGACGACATCTCGCTCGGTCAGTATGCCGACCACTCGCTCATTGTCTACAACGACTACACAGCTCGAGCGCACCGCCCCAAAAGGGGTGTCAAGTTGATTGTCGGCGGCATCAGAAACTTTATAGAAGTCGCTCATTTGAGCGATTGCTTCTAGCACTGGAGTCTGAGGTGAAACTGTCAGAGGGTTTCGAATGGTCGCAGAGTTAAGATCCACTGTGTAGAAAAAATGTATAGAGAATACGTGATCATAAAGTCAGAAACTTAGATGTCTCTCTAAGCTTTATTCCCTTAGAAATAAGGAGTATTAACACCTTCTTAATAAGTCTCCCTACTGGAACCATAGTCTAGTGGATGGGGAGTGAGCAACGCCGTGAGGGCTGAGAGGGCGGTATCTTCATGAGGGCTGAGGACACTTCACGGCTCTGATGGTCGATGGCGCGCCAGAGACAGTGTGCTGCCGCTTGGACTGGGCACAGCTCCACATTTCGTCTATACTCAGCCACCTCAATGCGCACTAGCCCCCAACGGGCGGCGGCCTTTACCATTCCTCTAGCACCGTTCGATGAATTGCTTCGAGATGACGATTTTTTTGAGTCCCTCAATCAGCGTGGTGGGGCTAATCTGCACCCCCCGAGCCAGATTTTGAATGCCACTGCCTTCATCGTTTTGACTGTTCTTGACAACATTAGTTGTGTGACCGTGAGGACAACAAACCGGTTCGAGAACGATGAGGGGCATGACCGGATAGAGATCTCCTCAATTTTGCCGGATTACACCGGTGTCGAACATTACCAGTCAGTGAACCCTTCGCATTCAAACCCGCCTTAGCATCCGGCATCACCAACGACGACTTTTTCAACGACACCGTTAGTGTCATTCAGCCTCAGCGTGCCCTGCTCAATATTGACCGCCTCGTATCCTTTCTCGGTGCCCACGGTCACCGTGACCTCGACCTCAGTCGTGCCATCCAGACTCACAAAACTCTGAAAGTTGGCCTGTCCATAAAACTCATCGCCTGACGCTGCGGTGCGCTGAAACTTGGTCATCTTGCCATCCAGCTTCATCCACATGTCTTCTTCCGGCAGCCCGTTAAAGAAAATATAGTCGTCCATCCCGGCATTAGTGGTCCACAGTGTCATCCCGCAGCCGCCACTCCCCGCTGCAAATAACTCATCGGTTGTAAAACCATCAACACTGACGGTTGCTGCCGAGCCACCGCTGGCAGATTGGCCCGACGTATCGATAAAATCACCGCGAACCCACCCTTCTGCACCAGAGCCGTCGAATTTGACGTAGTACCAGGTCAGCCCTTGCTCACCTTCTGCCGCCTTCATGAGCTGCACAGGATCGCCCACCAAGCCGTATCCCTTAGAGGTCGCCTGCGTCGTCGGGCGCTCGCGTAAATTGATTTGGGCATCAGCCTCAGCCGCCTTTAAGGTCGCTGATTGCGCCGGATTGATAGCCGTTTCAACCACTGTGGGTGCAGCTGGCTTGCCGGCTGTCGCCTCATCGGCCACCGTCTCTGCCGCATCGGTATCCGTCTCCGTTGTCCCGGCAGCGGTTGTTTCTGCCTCAGTGGCGGGGGTTTCTATCGCCGCCTCTTTTTGACCACACCCCAGCAAGGCACTGGTGCTGAGCAAAACGACGATACTAAGAGTCTTTAGGCGTTTCATAGGACGGCAAACTTCAATAATCTAATGATAAGAGAGGTATTGGGGACGGCGATACACGCGGGGCGATCGCCTCTCACAAAGTACCCACTCAATTCACCAACTCCGCGCGAAAATCATTCCTTAGCGAGATTTCTGCAAAAATTCTTTGTGATAACTTCGCGGTATTGTCAATACTCGTCAGGAAACAAATGCGATGGCTAGCTCCGCTCCCCTTACCGGCGTCATCTTAGTGGACTGTGCGAAAGCAAATGTCGCCAGTGGTCTCGCCAAAGCTTGCGATCGCTGCGGTTATGGCGATGACATTGAGGCTTTTCAGGCTGCCTTAAAATCAGCCTGCGACGAGATGAATGTTGATATTCAGGAGTTTGCCGAGCTGCCGGCCGATGCTCCCATCAAGCACGACCTCGGTACTGAAGCCTCGTAGGGATGGGTGAGCGGGCTCGTCGCGGCGTCTCAGACCGCTCGACCGGACTTCACCACATTGATTCAAGCAGCTGTAAGTAGGTAAGCACAATCATCTTGCAGACGGGTTTCGACTCCGCTCAACCCTCAACGTTTTACTTGGCAAGCAATATAGCTGATTGAGCGGAGTCGAAATCAGCGACTGGTTTAACACTTAATTCGGCCCAGCTACTTAGAAGTGCATGGCTTAATTCTATGTATAGTCCAGACTTAGAGACTTGGGATAGCAAGCTCAGCTATGACAGGGAATTGCTCTGATGCTGCCGACGCGGAATCTGCACTACAAACTCTGAGCCTTGCTCTGGGGCTGAAATGCACTCCAGGGTACCGCCATGCTTTTCAGTCACAATTTGATAGCTGATGGACATCCCCATGCCAGTTCCTTTGCCCCAAGGTTTGGTGGTGAAAAAGGGATCAAACACTCGCTTTTGCACCGCCTTGGGAATGCCAGGGCCATTATCGCCAATGTGTACGGCAATGCGATCGCCGTGGACTAACCGGGTTTGAATCGTAATCGTGCTAGGACACTGCTGCATAGCCGCTGGTGTTCGAGTGTGATCGCGCTCTTCCAGTGCATCTAAAGCATTCACCAAGATGTTCATAAAGACCTGATTGAGCTGCCCCGCATAGCATTCCACCAGCGGCAGCTCACCATACTGTTTGATCACTTGAATCGCCGGGCGATCCGGGGTGGCTTTCACGCGATGTTCTAGAATCACCAGCGTGCTATCAAGGCCCGCATGAATATCCACCGCTTTGTAATCGGCCTCATCAAGTCGGGAGAAGTTGCGCAGCGAGTTGACAATTTGACGAATGCGATCGGCCCCCATTCTCATCGATGACAGAGTCTTCGGCAGATCCGCTTTCAAAAAGTCCAGATCAATCGCCGCAATCGCATCTTGAATAATCGGTAGAGGCTCAGGGTAATGGGTTTCGTAGAGATCAATCAGATTGAGCAAATCTTGGGCGTACTGATCGGTTGGCGTAATGTTGCCATAAATGAAACTCACCGGATTATTGATTTCATGGGCAACGCCTGCCACTAGCTGCCCAAGAGAAGACATTTTTTCGCTCTGAATCATCTGCAACTGGGTCTGCTGCAGCTCCTGCAGGGCGGCCTCAAGTTCTTCCGCTTTTTGCTGCAGCTTGGCTTCTGCCACCTTGCGATAGCTCACATCACGGGCAATCCCTTGAAAGCCAATGACTTGACCGGTCGCATCTTTAATGGGCGAATTGCTGCAGGTGACCCATGTCCAATGTCCCTCGTGATGCTGCAAGCGAAACTCTAGCCCCATTTGTCTTTTGCCCGTTTCAAACAGCCGCTGGTTAGAGGCGAGCACCTGGGGCAAATCATCGGGATGCACTAAGGGGGCAAAGGATTGATGGAGAAAATCAGCAACCTCATAGCCCCATATTTTTGTCAGTTGGGGGGAGAGGTAGGTAAAGGTGCCATCCGGAGCAACGGCGTAGATCAGGTCATTGGCCCCTTCGACCAGCCGCCGGAACTTGGCCTCACTCTCGGCGATCGCCGCTTCGGCGATTTTGCGATCGGTAATGCTCAACCCCGTGCCCCGAAAGCCGGCAATCTCACCCTGCTCATTTAGCACCGGGAGACCATTCACGGCTTCCCAAACGATTTCGCCTGAGGGCAAAATATTGCGATGTTCGAGGGTAAACGCCGATTTATTCATCGCGGCGGTTTGCACGATGGCCTCGACCTGGGTCACATCTTCTGGGGGCATAAACTCGAAGAGCGTATGCCCGATGAGTGCAGCCGGGTCATAGCCTTTAACCGCTTTGGCGCGATCGGTCACAAAGGTATAGGTGCCCTCAGCGTCAATTTCCCAAATATATTCTCCGGCGGCTTCCGTCACATCGCGAAACCGCTGCTCACTTTGCCGCAGCGAGACTTCCATCGATTTCAGATCGCTAATGTCTTGCGCTAAACCCAGCATGCCGACTGTCGTTCCTTCTGCATCACGCAGGGGCGTTTTGATGGTGAGATAGGTGCAATCGACCCCACGAATTGAGATCACTTCTTCAAACCGCTGGCCCACCCCCTGCTTTATCACCTCTTGGTCTTTAGCCATGATTGCGGCCGCCATGTCTGGGGCAAACAGTTCGGCGTCGGTTTTACCGAGAACCTCAGCAATGGGCTGGCCAAAAAACTCGGCCAAGTTGGAATTCAACGCCATATGCCGACCCTCAAGATCTTTGGCGAAGAAAAACCCAGGGATGGTCTCTAGTAACGAATTCAACAGGGTGTTAGTCTTTTGCAAAGCCTGTTCAGCGGCGGCGCGATCGGTCTCTAGCTGCTTTTGCTCGCTAATATCTCGCACCACTGATAACACGTGAGGGCGATCGCCATAACAAAAGGGCACCCCAGTCACCTCAATATTGATCAGGCTGCCATCTTTATGGAGATCGACGGCTTCACCGACAAAACGCCGCCCTGCCTTAACGGTTTCGATAAAACTCGTAAATATGGGCAGCGAGTCGGGATGAATATAGTCGGATGGTTGGAGTTTCATAAACTCAGACTGGGTGTAGCCGTGCATCTTACAGTTAGCCGGATTAACTGTGACAACTTGGCCCGTGTCTAATTCAGTGATAAAGATGCCGTCATTAATGGCTTCAAAAATGCTGCGATATTGATATTCTTTTTGCTCTAGCGCGGCCTCAGCCGCTTTGCGTTCAGTGATGTTAAAGGTGGTCAGCACAATTCGATAAATTTTGCCGAGAGCATCTTTGAGGGGATTTAAGGTGGTCAACCAGGTGATGTCACGGCCTTGAAAGGGCAGCGTTTCTTCATAGCTGATCGAGTGTCCCGCCTCTAAACAGCGCTGATAGTTTTGTCGAACGATCGCTCCATGCGTTTCTCCCAGCAGCTCTTCGGGGGTTTTGCCGACCGTGGCAGCACTCGCAATGCCGGTCATTTTTTCCGTGCTGGGATTCCAACCGGCAAAACGAAACTCGCCCTCTGCTGACACATTGATAATGCAGATAGAATGTTCTACTCCCTCATAGGTGCTGCGCAAGATCTGCGCTTGCTCGCGCAACTCAGCCTCAGAGTAGCTCTCCGTGGTCTCCGTCTCATTAAAAAAAACACAAGGAGGCGGAAGGGACGCGCGTTGGTCCGGGTGTGGAGGGTGTAGTTCTCGGACGCTGT
>CALCPB010000953.1 GCA_937897665.1 uncultured Halomicronema sp.
CGCTGGGGGTGGCGTTCATTGTGGGGCGACGGCCAGCGACGGCACGCTTTGCCTATGGGTATGGCCGGTTAGAAGACTTGGCCGGGGTAGCCGTGGTGGGTGTGGTGCTGCTCAGTGCGTTGGTGACCGCCTATGAGTCGATCGATCGCTTTTACCATCCCCAGTCAATTGATCATTTGGGCGCTTTGGCGATCGCGGCCCTCATCGGCTTTGTGGGGAATGAGCTGGTCGCCCTGTTTCGGATGAAGGTGGGGCAAGAGATCAATAGCGCGGCTTTGATCGCCGATGGCAAACATGCAATGGCTGACGGCTGGGTGAGTTTGGCGGTCTTGGTGAGTGCCGTTGGGGTGGCTTGGGGCTATGCCTGGGCAGATCCGGTGATCGGTCTGGTGATTACGGCGCTACTGCTCAAAATTGTTTGGGAGTCGGGGCAAACTATTTTCACGCGCCTGCTTGACGGGGTCGAACCGGCGATCATCGACGCCCTACATCACGCGGTAGAACATACTGCCGACATTGAAGCGGTGGCCAGCATTCGAGCGCGCTGGCTAGGCCATCGACTACAGGCTGAGATCGATATTGTGGTGGCGGGCGATCGCACCATTCAAGCGGGTCAAGCGATCGCTGAAGCGGCAGAAGGTCAACTGCGCGACCATTTGCCCTATCTGGGACAGGCGACGGTGCGGGTCATCAGTCCAGGCTGAATGGAACAGTAATCATCGCCGCAATCGCGTGACTTCCCCTAGTTTTCAAGGTTTCTCTGAATCCAGAATGCTGCACATGATTCTGGGAAGCTGGGAGATGATCCCCTGATTCGCTGATGACCTCCCCTGCGCAGTCGCCAGAGGTTGAGGCAATTCGTTCAAGCTCATCTTGCCGGCAATGATGAATAGTTTCGGTGCTGGTGGTTGATAGCGCTAGCCAATGTGCAGAGAAAACCTAGAAGCCCGCTGCTCCTTAGCACCGCAGCAAAGTGACTCCACAGCATAGTCTTCACTGGACTGGCGATGCCTGCCATACACAGGTCAAAGTTCGATGGTTTTGAGCGTATGTGGGTGCCACTTATCTGTCAGTTTCTCGGCTAAAACGGGAGTAATCGATAACTTCAGGGGTGTACCGCCGGCAACATCGATGCGTAAGCCGCTGTAGGGGCGTTTGAGAGTAGAGCCTTTGCCCGATCGCCCCACGAATAAACGGGAAGATGCGACCGTTTTTTCTTCGCCGTCAACACATTCGGTCAGCTCAGAACCCGCCGCTCGCTGCCGCCGCAAGCTATAGCCACTGCCGCCGCAAACCACCCAGGGAATATGGGCATCTCCGTGACCGGTATCCAGGGTTTCTAAATATTCTAAGCAGTGGGCATGACCACAAAGGACGAGGTTGAGCAGAGGTTGCCCCTGGGTGACTTCTGCCACTTCAACAAGAACGGCATCTAAGACCTGACGCAAATGATGACGGATGGCGAGGGTTTGTCCCTGCCTCCATTTGGTGGCTTCGGTCACGTAGGGCGGGTGATGGAAAAACAAGATCCGTCCCCGCACGTCAGCATCTTGCCAGGACGCAATCAGGCGATCGCGGAGCCAATTCAGCTGTTCTCGATCAACCGTTGACTGAGGGTCATTAGAGAGCTGTTTATCGATGTCGTAGATGGCTTCATCAATTTCTTCGATCTGGCCGGTGCAGTCTTCGCGCTCATCGGCATTCGTGGAGCCAATAGCAGCGGCACTGAGTCGTTGTAGCAGCTTTGCCTTCCGCGCTTCTAACTGACGGCGTTCAGTTTGCAATCGTTGCCGACTAGCCGCCGGGTTATCGCTGGCAGCAAAGGGCAGCGGATGGTTAAACGTGTTGGAATCGAGGGCAAAGAAATCGATGCCACCATAGCGAAAGGTGTAGTAGCGATTGGGCAATCGCGTATAGTGACCGGGCTGATAGGTCAGACAGCGATCGCCCGCTGGAGACTGGGGGTAATGCTTAGTCAGGTGCTCGTCAAGCCGTCGCTCGGGCACACCCTGCAAATAATCTAAAAAGGCTCGGGCGTAAGCATCGCCCTGATGCGAGCCGTGCCACCCCACATCGATATCGACATAGGAGCGGAGCACATACCGCAGCGGCCCGGTGATGCCCGCCAACAATCCCACTAATTTTGGCAGGTCATAATAATCGTGGTTGCCCAAAACCGGGAAAAAAGGCATTTTGAAAGTCATCTGATCGTAGGCGATCTGCTGATGCGCTTCTCCCCCTACTAACCATTCGCGATAGGGCTTGATAAAGTTTTCTCGATATTGCTCGCTCGATCCCACCAGATAAACCACATCACCCGTGTGAATAACAAAGCGGGCATCTTGGCCGTGGGCCATCATCTGTTTGGCCACTTGCCGCTGAGGACTGCTGCTGCGGTGACGACCAGTGCCGCTGTCGCCCAACACTAAGAAGGAGAATTCGTCAAAAGAGTCACAAGCGCCTTGAATCGAGAGACGCGTTTGATCGATACCCTGCTGGCGGATCTGGTCATGCTGCCAGCGCACCCGTTCCTGCATCCGCCGGATTTTAAGATCAATACTCGGTTCGGAGACAAGTTTCATCAATTAGCACTATCAAAACTCAGCCATAGAACTCAAAAAGCCAGCGCAAACGCACCCCCCGGCTGCCCCCGTCCAACCAGCGAGCCACGTTAGCCGCCGGACAAACGCGTCATAACGAACCTGAGTTCGGCAGAGCATCGCACGCTGACCGGCCTGTGAGACGCCAATCCTCTCTAGGGAGGGGGGATCACAGGCAGGGGGGGAGTCGCTCATCCCGCTGAGAGGGGCCAATCCACCCCATTCGCCCCTCCCCAGAGGGAAAAGCAACGGGGGTTGGCTTAACCCGAACTGGCGTTAATAAAGTTCCATTGTTCAGCGTAATGTGACTCGTCAGCAATCACAATCAACCTTTGTGTCGATAAAAAATCGACCATTTAATGCTGTTGGGCCAGCGATCGCTCACCCAGCGATGGGACACACTGACAGTTGCGGCACTGACAGCAAAGCAAATTTGGCCGCATGGTGCAGACGACGTACCTGCGAGCACAAAAATTGCCTCACCGTAGCGTGGCGGCGATGCGCCGCTACAGTGAGGCGGGGATGTCAGTAAGTGCGATCGTGAGGGGCAGTCAGCCCCTGCTCGTCAAACTGCGGCGGGCAGCGTGAACAGATCGCCAATCGGATTGGTGAGCAAGGCAGCGAGGTCAGCGACCGTTTCAGTGATCTCAAAAGAATCGTCGCCCACAGAAAGGATGCCGCTGATCAGTCCTTCATTGAGGCTGATGTCACCACTCGTTTGCTCCAGCAGGCTGACGGCTTGAGCCCCCAGATCAGCCAGATCCACCGTCGTTTCAAAGATCTCTGTTCCCGAGGTGGCTAGCACATCGAGCAAGCCATCCGGTGTTAACGCGGCGTCGATCGACAGACCGGTGAGGGTGTCGATGACCAAATCGTTGACCAGTTCATCCACTTCAAAGCTGGTTGAGATCGGGCCAAACTGACTGTCGATCGCCAACGTAGCCGTACCGTCAGCGAGTTCCAGATCGCCCGACAGGGAAGACAACGGCACGATGATAGGAGAACCGATAAACAGCGGGATTTCCAGATTGCCACTGTCGAGGTTAAGCGTGGCATCAACGGTGCCTAAGGGCGTCGGCACCTCAAAGGTGTACACCGCTTCTGAACCAAAGTCAGTGGTGAAATCCAGCGCCCCAATGGGCGTGTCTAAATCAACATCCAAGGCGCCATCGGCAATATCAATGACACCACTGATGGGACCCAGACCCGTTTCGACATCGATTAACAATGCCCCGTTTTCAATCGGCAGGGTGGTGTCTATCGATGACAGCAAGAAGCTAATCCCATCGGCAGCAAACGTGGCTAAGTCAAAGTCAACAACGTCGAAGAGTTCATCTTCAACCTGCAGTGTGGCATTGACAATGCCATCAACGAGGGACAGCGTACCAGTAGTATCGGCGAGAACTTCAAGCGCTTCGGTGAGGAACTCGGGACCGTTAAAGAGGGCGGAAAAAGTATCGGTGGCCGTTGTCAGGATACCGTCGACAACACCCGCATCGATGGAGATTTCTCCCACCGCCGTCTCCAGCGTTGCTAACCCATCGAGTAAAAATTCCTCAGCCTCTTCGCTTACGGTTGAGACCAGATCGAGCACCGAGGTAGTGTCAAAAAATTCGCTGTCAGGAACAATACTCAGGAGGGCATCCTCCGGAGCGATGGAGCTGAACAAATTTGATAGCATGACCCAGTTTTTTTAATGAAGGACATCCGTCGGGCGCGTGCTCATGATGGAGCTTAGCGGATTTTTGCGTAATTGTGCGTAACTTACAGAATTAAAACTGCAAGCATGTTGAGTAAGCTGCAGGCGGTTGCCATAGCTATCAAGCAGTTGGGGGATCAGGCAGCCCGATCGCAATTTGATACAGCTCGCGCTTTGTATGAGGGTCTGCTTGGGCCAGTTGACGACTGGCCTGCGATCGCGATAGGCCGGTGGTGAGCAAAGCAGTCAACCGCTGTTCGATCTCTGCGATCGAGAGGGGGCGGTCGGGCTCTACGGCCTTGCCCGCCAGCACCAGGGTGAACTCTCCTTTCGGGGCGGTGGCGGTGAAATGGGCGATCGCCGTCGCCAGAGTGCCCCGCCAGACTTCTTCAAACTGTTTGGTCAGTTCGCGCGTGACGGCAATGGAGCGACTGCCCTCGATGACCGTGTGGAGATCTTGTAGGGTGGTCAGCAGTCGATGCGGCGCTTCATATAGCACCAGGGTGCGATGCTCGGCGGCCAGTTGCTCAAGATGCTCGCGGCGATCTCGGCCCTTAGGGGGCAAAAAGCCCTCAAAGACAAAGGGCTGAGGGGGCAACCCAGAGACACACAGGGCCGTGATGGCCGCCGTCGCGCCGGGAATCGCCACCACTCGAATACCAGCGACGGCACAGGCTTCGACCAGCTCATAACCAGGATCAGAAATGCCGGGCATCCCCGCATCACTGACCAAGGCCACATCATCACCCGCTTGCAGGCGATCGCAGAGTTCGGGCAAGCGTTTACGCCAGTTGTGGGTGTGGTAGCTCGTTTGGGGCGTGGCGATCTGAAAGTGCTGCAGCAGCTTGCCGGTATGGCGCGTGTCTTCGGCGGCAATCACACTCACCTGCTGCAGCGTCTCGATGGCGCGAAAGGTCATATCGCCTAAATTGCCAATAGGGGTGCCCACGATGTAGAGCGTGCCGGGGCCGTTGATGTCTGTCACCAGAGTCTCGTTTGGGGGGCTGTGCTTCAGGATAAACTGAGGCGCTGACCAATGGAGACTCGAATGACAACGGGGGTCTTTGTCGGGCTCATTACTTTAGACTGCATTTATCAAACCCGGCGATCGCTACAGCCCAATGAGAAACAGGTGGCTGAGGCCATGCTGTTAGCGGCGGGCGGGCCAGCGACGAACGCGGCGATCGCGTTCCAGGCGCTGGGCGGGCAGGCCCGTTTAGTGGGGGCTTTAGGACAGCATCCACTCACGACTGTTGTGCGTGATGACTTGGCTCAACAGGGCGTGGAGCTCGTAGATCTGACGCCTACGGCCACGGAACCGCCGCCATTTTCCTCCATTGTGGTGAATGTAGAGACGGGCGATCGCGCAGTCATTTCGCGGAATGCGGCTGATCGCCCCATGCCGCGCGCCCCGTTTCCCAACACCCTGCTAGATCAGGCTGACTGCCTCCTGCTCGACGGACACCAAATGGCGCTGGGGTGCCACCTGGCCCAACTCGCTCGCCCGCAACAATTGCCAGTGGTGATCGATGCCGGTAGCTGGAAACCAGGCTTTGACCAGCTGCTGCCGTTCGCGACGACGGTGATTGCTTCGGCCAACTTTCATCCTCCTGGCACTGGTACGGCAGCGGCCGCGATCGCCTACTTGAGATCGCTCAACGTGTCGCAAATTGCCGGCACGCGCGGCGTCGAAGCGCTGCGCTATCAGACGGAGTCCTCTGCTGGCAGCCAGTCGGGGACCGGCCCCGTATCCGCTATCAAGCCGATGGAGACGTTGGGGGCGGGCGATATTTTTCACGGCGCATTTTGTTATTACGCCACTCAAACGGCTGATTTTGTTACGGCGCTGCATCGCAGTGCGGCAGTCGCCACCCTCGCCTGTCAGTCATGGGGTACTCGCCGCTGGATCAAGCAGTTGCCGCTGGCCACGGGGCCACTCGATCAATCGCCTCAGTGAAATCCTCATCGTGGCGAATGTCCTGGGTAGACTAAAGCTGAATTTTGCAATCAATTGCTGGGGAGGCTGAGGCCATGGGGTATGAACAAGAGCCTCCAGGGGCGCAGGCAGCAGTAATCGCCGCGGCGCAACTGTGTGAAGCGGTGCGCCGTGACATGGTGCCAGAAGCGAGCGAAAAAGCCGACAAAAGTCCGGTAACAGTGGCTGACTATGGGGCGCAGGCGATTATTTGTCGGGCACTGTCGGAGGCGTTTCCCGCCGACCCAGTAGTCGGCGAAGAAGATGCGGCTGAATTGCGATCGCCCGCGATGGCCGATCGTCTCAAGCAGGTGACCGGATTTGTGACCACGGTGCTCGGCTCTACCGCCCCTGAGCAAGTCGCGCAGTGGATTGATCACGGCAACGGTGCGCCGGCTCGCCGCTTTTGGACGTTGGATCCGATTGATGGCACCAAGGGTTTTTTGCGGGGTGACCAATATGCGATCGCCCTGGCGCTGATTGAAGATGGCGACCTTAAGGTGGGCGTGCTGGGCTGTCCGGCCCTGAGTCTGAACCAGGGCAATCCCGGTCTGTTGTTCACCGCCGTGCGCGGGGGCGGCACCTGGATGCAGCCCATTGCGGGGGGAGAGGCCAAGCAGGTGCACGTCGTGCCACCGGGAGATGGTGATCGCCTGCGCTTTGTTGAAAGTGTTGAAGCCAGCCACGGCAACCAGGCAGAACAAGAAGCAGTCGCCGCTGCTGTAGGCATTACCCAGTCATCAGTGCGGATGGATAGCCAAGCGAAATATGGTGCGGTGGCCGCAGGTGAAGCGGCCCTGTATCTGCGCTTGCCGTCACCCAAGTATCCCGACTATCGCGAAAAGATTTGGGATCATGCGGCGGGGGCGATCGTGGTGGAAGAAGCGGGTGGTCAGGTCACCGACATGCACGGCAAGCCCCTAGATTTCTACAGTGCAGTCAAGATGATGAACAACCGAGGCGTCGTCGTAAGCAACGGCACTATTCATAACGACGTCATGACGGCCCTGAAATAAGGGAACTGTTCCAACCCCAGCGAAACCGCTGCGGTTGGGCATTGTCAGACGCTGGCAGACAGCCTTTGTCTGGGGACGTGATGAAGTTCAGCCCCTAGGTGGACTTGCTCCACAGAATGCCTCGTGACTGGTTAACCGAGCACTCACGAGGCATTTTCACTGCCAGAAACTGGCTATTCAAATTCTGAATGGGTTATACCAGTTCGACAAATTACAGCTACACATACAAGTCGGCTTCGACTTCGCTCAGCCGACGTTCCTTGAGCGGAGTCGAAAGCTCTACGGGCAGGCAAGGCCAACAGGCAGTGTCTCCGACTGGGAGAAAGCCGTTATATGTGTAGGGCAATTTGTAGAACGGGTATTAGACCACATTCAAGGCGCCATGTCGCCGCAGCCACTGATTTTGTTCAGCCGATAAACCCGAGGCATCTGTAAAGAGAGCGCCCCGCACGTAGGCTCCTTGCCACTGCACATCCGTGAGCTGGGCGTTTTCTAAATTGGCGGCGCGCAGGTCAGCACCACGCAGGTTAGCGCCGCTGAGATTGGCATATTCCAACGTGGCACCATAGAGCGACGTTTGACTGAGGTCGGCCTTCATCAAGCTGGCATTCCAAAAGTCAGCCCAATCTAGCTGCGCCGATTGCAGCACCGCTGCCGTCAGATCGGCCCCCTGAAATGAACAGCTCAGGGCATCGGCTTCTGATAGGTTAGCCCCGATAAGAATTGTTTTCGGCAAACTCGCTTGGGTTAACGTTGCCGTCGCGAAGGAAACGCCCGCGAGGGTGGCGCCTTGCCAAGAAGAGCGGCTCAACTGTGCCCCCTCAAAGCTGGACTGACTAAAATTGGCCTCATCTAACTGAGCTTGGACTAAACTCGCTTGCTTAAAGCGAGACTGCGGGCCACTGACGTTCTGCAAGTTGGCTTGGTCAAAGCAGGCGTGGGAGGCATCTACTTGCGATAGCGACGCACCATACAACTGAGCTGCTGTGGCGATCGCCCAACGTAAATCAACCTTATCTAAATAAGCTTTAGTCAACACCGCCTCGGTCAACGTTGCCGATTCTAGGCAGCTACCGGTCAGATCGGCCAAAACCAAGGTCGCCTGGGCAAAATTAGCCGCTCGGCACGACGCGTGTTGCAGTTGAGATAGACGTAAATACGCTGACGAAAAATCGCCGCGATCTAAGCGGCGATGACTCAGGTCAAGATTGCTCAACTCAGCCTGGGCCAATGACTGCCCAGCCTCAACTTTGGCTAAAACTCGAGAAACGTCTAACTGAGTCATAGAACCCCCACTGCTTGAATTTCTATCGTAATCTGTTTTTGTATCAAGAAATACAGAACAAATCCTGAAGTTTCCGGTTTTTCAGCCAGCAGTTAGCGATTTTTCGCCCATCCTCAAATGCAGAGTGTAGAAGGCTGGCAATATTTCATCGCCACTCTTAGCCGCTTTAAGACTCCACAGGCGACATCGCCACGACTAGCGATCGCCCACTGAATCTACCAGCGGCCACCTTTAAATGTCTGGTCGTCAGCTAAATCAGGGCGCTGGATAGCAGCTTCTCGCGACCCAGCGTAATCGATCACACTGACAGAACCGCTCAAATGACTCCCGCTCGGTGTGAAGTACTGGCTACAAAACGGCTTAACAGTTGGAATCTTGAGTATTCTGACTGTTGAGAGATTCGTGTTTATTGCCCGCCATCTACTTTATGCCTACCGTGCCCTTTTCTCCCGAATCAGCCCCCCAAGAGATTACCGTTCAGGCCTTAGCGCAAATTCTCCAAGCGGCTCCGCCCGACCTACAGCTCATTGATGTCCGCGAACCTTGGGAAGTCGAAACTGCCGCCATTGAAGGAGTTGCAAATCTGCCACTGAGTCAGTTTGCCGATTGGGAAACCCAGATTTATCAACAGTTCGCCCCGGAGACGGAGACGATCGTGATGTGTCATCACGGTATTCGCTCGGCGCAGATGTGTCAGTGGCTGCGGGGGCAGGGGTTTACCCAGGTTAAGAATTTAGCGGGTGGCATTGACGCTTATTCAAAGGCGGTTGATCCGACCGTGCCTCGCTACTAAACCACGGCAACAGAGATACGTTGTTCAAAACATTTTGCAGAGATCGCTCCCCACGGGAACAACGCCGTCACGTTTACCTTCTTAGCCAATCAGCATCACAGTAATGCTGGCGGTTGCCGCTGAGCGGCTCGTTCATCAGTCCATGATCTCGACGGTAAACGTTGCAGGGGCCAGGGGGCTGATTACTGGCGCTATCCTTAGCTTGTTCTCAGGTGTTTTTCAGCGAAACCGGCCATTATCCAGATCAACCATTAGCGATGACGATAGGGGGGACCATGGTGATGCATCGATTGACGGCCTTAGCGATCGTGACCGTATCGGCGGCGGTACTCCGTTTCGGCCTCATTCCGGCTGTTGACCGCATCATCTCGCCCACGGGCAACGACTTTGTCATCATGGCCGCAGAGGCTGAGATTCCTCACTCACCAGTTGGGAGCCGCACTGTACCAACGGATTAATTTGAGCGGGCGAGATGCCACCGAACTAACGGCGATCGCAATCCCCTAAAATGGCCCTTAATCGCAAATCGCCTGATAGAACCACCGCTATGGCCGTGCCAACACCGTTAACTCCAGAATTTGCAGTTTCGACCCAGATTACGGCTGCAGACTTTCCTAATCTTGCCGCCGCTGGGTATAAAACCATCATCAATAACCGCCCCGATGGCGAAGAAGCGGGCCAGCTCACGGCAGCGGCAGCTCGACAACTGGCCGAGCAGAATGGCCTTAATTATGTCCATGTTCCGGTCACCATGTCGGACCTCACTGCCGCCACCATTGCCCAGTTTGAGACCGCGCTAACGGAAAGTCCCGGCCCTGTGCTGGCTCACTGCAAATCGGGTACCCGTAGCTGCATTTTGTGGGCGATCGCCACGGCTCGACAACCGACCACCCCGCTAGCCGATCTGCTGAGCCTAACGGCGCAGCAGGGATACAACCTGGAGAGGTTGCGTCCGCTCATTGAGCAATACGCCCAACCGGAATAGACAGCAGCCTTCAGACCGCTCTGACGTCATGAGGGCTCTCATTGTCGGCACCACTGGGAATTTTGGGGAAATCTTGCCCAGGAGTTGGGGTCGATCATGTCAACGGGACAAATATGACCGATGGCGGGTCGGATCATGCCCCAGGGAGAGCACCGCAACCCTCGGCAATTTCGCCATCTGGCTGGTAGAGACGTGCTATGTCAAGCTTTGACCACACTTTGACCACAGGTTGATGATGGCCCTTCACTCTGCGAGATCGGTCATGATGAAACGGTTGCTGGAGACGTGAGGGCATGACCGATCGCATAAACCGTTTGCCGTGGCGATTTTGGATTATTACGCTGGTGGCGTTTATCAATGCCGTTAGCTTCACCATCATCATTCCGGTCTTATATCCCTATGCCAAGCAGTTTGGGCTGAGTGACTTTGAAGCGAGTTTGCTGACCACCGCCTATGCAGCGGCGCAGTTTATCGGCACCCCGATTTTGGGTCGCCTGTCTGACCGCATGGGGCGCAAACCGCTGTTAATTATCAGTCTGCTGGGCACCGTCATCGCCGACCTAATGGCCAGTCTGGCTCCGTTTGCCTGGTTCCTGTTGATCGCTCGGGTTTTAGACGGCATCACCGGGGGCAATAATTCCATCGCTCAGGCCATCATCAGCGACATTACGAGTCCGGCACAGCGTACCAAGGCGTTTGGCATTTTTGGCGCGACCTTTCGTTTAGGATTTGTGGCGGGGCCACCGCTGAGCTATCTGGCGCAATTAGTCCCCCCCTTACCTGGTTTTTCTTCGTTGGGCATGAGCTTTGTGGTGTCTGCCGCGATCGCTCTCATCGCCACCGGGCTCTGCGCGATCTTTCTGCCGGAGACCCATCAGGTATGCGACAAATTTGAACTCACCTGGTCAGACTTCAAAATTGGCCGCATTCTCAAATCCGTCCGCCATCCCCAGTTGGGTCGGGTGTTTCTGCTCACCTTCCTCAGCGGGTTTACCTTTACAATTTTCACCTTTGCGTTTCAACCGTTTTTTCTCACTGTTTTGGGTCAAACGCCAGGACGGCTGGCTCTCATTTTTGCCATGTTTGGCGTCATTGGGTTTATGACGCAAGTGTTTGCACTCGATCCGCTCCGCAAACAGTTCAACATCATCACGATTTTGGCGTTTATGCTGGCGGCGCGGGGGATTTTATTTCTACTGATTCCAACTTTTCCCACCATCACGGCCTTTGTGCTGATCACGATCGTGTTCGGTGCCGTCAACTCCTTTCCATTGCCACTGATCGAATCCATTTTGTCGTTGCGAAGCGGACCGCAAGAACAGGGCGAAGTGTTAGGCACGAATGCCTCTTTTCTCAGTCTCTCGAATGCGATCGGTCCAGCAACAGCAGGCTTGTTGGTCAGTTTTGGCTATAGCTTTCCGTTTTGGGTAACTGGAGTGCTAACTGTGGGCGTGGCGGGCTTTGCGCTCAGCCTGCGGCAAGCTGAACCGACGGGGTGATGATCCATCCAGCGATCACAATCCTGAAAGCCACGCCGCGATCGCTCCGCCGATTCTCAGACTAAGGGAGTATTATCACAACAGATCAGTGTCGCGCTTAAGGGCCTCGTCTACTCTGACCTTCGTATTTTTGGCTCAACAGCCCGCTTCAGCGGCTTTCGCCAGTTCTCCTATCTTGGGCAGCTACTGGTTTGATGGCTTCGCGCTCATTGTGCTGATTGCTCTCTCGGCCTTTTTTTCAGGCTCAGAGACGGCAATTACGGCGCTCGACAACCTGAAACTGCGATCGCTCATTCAAGAAACGGGCGACCCGGATCGGGTGTTTATCTTGGTGCTCAAGCAGCGTACGCGCTTTATCATCACCCTGCTAGTGGGCAACAACCTAGTCAACAACATCGCCGCAATCTTAACCAGCAACTTGTTTGCCGTCTGGTTTGGCAGTGCAGGGCTGGGCTTGGCCGCTGGGGTGATTACGATGCTGCTGTTGATTTTCGGTGAAATCACGCCGAAATCCTTAGCGATCGGCAACGTGCTGCCCTATTTTCAATTGGCAGTACGCCCAATCTACTGGCTGTCGCGACTATTGTCATGGCTCTACATCATTCCCTTGCTGGAACTGGCGACGAGTCGACTGATTCGACTGCTGCAGGGTCGGCCGACCCCGCCCACGGAATCCGTGCGAGACCTGAAACTCCTGATCGAACTGCTCGGCGGTCACGGCAAAATTGATGTGGAGAAGCATCAGCTACTCAATCGAGCCCTGCGGCTAGATCAGCTGCAAGCTCGCGACCTGGTAAAGTCGCGCATCGACATGCAGACAATCTCCTACGATGCCACGCTGGATGAGCTGCTGCAGCTTTGCCTTAAAACCGGCTATTCTCGCATTCCGGTGCAGGCGTCTTCCAAAGACCAGATTGTGGGCATCGTTCACCTGAAGCGCGCCCTGCGAGAACTGGCGAAGCTAGCCGAAGAAGGTCAAGGTGATGGGCCGGTGACCTTGGCCATGCGGCCGCCATTTTACGTCCCCGAGGGGCAGCCCACCGCCACGTTGTTGAAACAATTGCTGCAGCAGCGCTTTCACATGGCGATCGTAGTGGATGAATATGGCGGCACCGTCGGGCTCGTCACCCTCGAAGACATTTTGGAAGAATTGGTGGGTGAAATCTACGACGAAAGCGATCGCCCGGCCCGCTCACCCTCAGTGACAATCGCCCCGCAGGCGAGCCCGCGATCGCTCTCGTAGACAGCTGCCGGCGGGCCGTCCTGGGCAATTGTGGCCCCACCTATTCGGCAGCG
>CALCPB010000954.1 GCA_937897665.1 uncultured Halomicronema sp.
ACAAAGAATTGCTGACCCAGTTCAGAACGCTTCGCCACCGCCCAATCTTTTTGAAGCGTACTGTCACTTCTAGAAAGCCGCATGAGCTGACCCGTGGCGCGATCGCGCCGCTTTCGATTGCCAATCGTCCACTTAAAGCTGCCCTTGACCTCCTCCACCGCCTCAGGCGCTTGATAGTCCTGCAAAACCCGACCGAGAAACGATAGCTTGGGTTCTCCCGGTCGACTACAGCGCCAGTCCAACCAAGTGGATAGATAGCGGCTCCGCCCCTGCTCCGTTCGGTGGGGCTGAGCCTTGTAGGAAAGCACCACACTGATGCGAAATTGCGTCTCCGGCGGTTGCGCTAACCAAGCATCCGGAACCGAAACCCGATACACATCCGCCTGCAAGGGTTTGATCCACGGTTCTCCCAGCGTCGCATAGCGAACTGATCGTTCATCATCCGCCTGCAGTCTGCTCACATCGGGAATGCCGTAGCCAAATTGGTTCAAGATATCCGCTTGAGACAGACGGGAAGAGGGCTCCCACTGGGGCCACTGGGCGGTGTAGGCGATCGCCGCTCGATAGAGCAAACAACTCTCACGAGGCAGGCTTTCGGCCAGCTTGGTAAGCACCTGCTGCACTTCATCTCCCGACTGCCCCGTGACCACATCGGGTTTGATGCTGCCCCACAGCCCAGAGACCCGTTCAGTGCCTTTGCCGACCGTCAGGGCCATCAGGCTTTGTGCTATTTCTCCGGTGCCCTCGGCGGTTGAAACGACAAACCAGCGATCGGTTTGCCATGTCAACTGATCCACTGCTGCCGCCCCAGCGCTGAGGTGAGTGGTGGAAATTGCCGTCAGTTCCGGGCTGAATTCCTTGAGCCAGTACCATCGCTGCGGTTGCGTTTGCACCAATATTTGCAATACGTTGGGGGCAAACTGCTCGGCCGCGATTTCTAGCGGGAAAAGACCGTTGGCGGCTTTTCGAGAATGGGCGGACGGCTGCCTCTGAGACACCTCTTTGAGTTCAAAGACATAGGGATAATTCAGCGCGATTTCCCGTAATCCAGCTCCCGTCAAAGCGATGCGGACGGTGAAGCTGTCTGCCAAATCCGCTGCGTCAACCACCTTGCCATCGATGAGACTGGTGATCTGGCCGTCATCGCGCTGAATAAACTGGCGCAGACTCTCTAAACGTTCTTCTCTGACCACCTGCCACTGCCAGCGTTGCTGCTCACACTGCTTTTGCCAGCGGTCAAAGCGTCGCAAATATCGCTCATCCACTTCTCGTTCTTGCTGTTGGGGCGGCGAGGGAATTTGGGTCTGCACGCCAAGGCAAGCGACCCCGATATCGACGGTGTAAGGCTGATGATCGGGCAGCTGCTCCCACTGCCGAAACAAGCCCGGAGAGAGGAGGTATTGCAAGCGCTCCTGGC
>CALCPB010000955.1 GCA_937897665.1 uncultured Halomicronema sp.
CATCTCAGAACCCAAAATAAGCGGAAAGCTCATGGATGAGAAAAACTGCGATGGCAGCCACACTCGCAGGCTTTGACCCAGGCCAAAGACAATCTTGGCTAAACCGGCGCTCATAAACCCTGTCAACATGCCACTCACCCGCTGCTTGGGGCCACCCCACATACTAATGAGCACGGCACTGGTGACACCACCAATACCGGCGATCGACGAGACTGCTGCCAGTGCTTCCGAACTGCCCTCAGTGCGGGCGAGAATCATCGGGTCATAAATCAGGTCGGTAAGCAGTAAGGTGGCATGAAACAGCGTCGTCACCAGCAGCAGGGCGCGCAGACCGCGATGGCTCAGTAGGTAGCGATAGCCAAAGGAGACTTCTTGCCACACAGCGGCCAGCCCCTTCACGGCTTTCTCTGAGGGGCGCTCCTCGGGAGGCGGTTGGGGGATTTTGAGCAGCGCGATGACGGTAATGACGATGGCAAAGGTCGCCAGGTTAATCGGCCAGATGCCGCCGAGCCCAATGATGGGATAGAGGAGGCCCGCGATCGCTGGGGCCACAATGCTGGAAGCGTAGCCAATGGCGGTATCCATGCTGTTAGCCCGGACATATTGCTCGGGCTTCACGAGTAGTGTGAGCGAGGCCCGATAAGCCAACTGCGAGAATTTCTCAAAGCCGCCGTTGAGGCAAAACGCGACGTATAGATGCCAGATCGCAAGCTGTCCCGTCAAGTGCAGCCCCAACATTGCCAGGGTAGTGGTAGCGGCCACTGCCTCACTCAGGATCATCAAATACTTGCGGCTGGTGCGATCGACCAGAATACCGGCAAACAATGAGGTAAACAGGCGAGGCAATTGGTAGAAGAAGCCCCACAGCGTCAGGGCGGTGGCTGAGCCGGTCTGGTCCCAGACCCAGAGGGTAATGGCAAAATCGGCCATGCGAGTACCGATCGCAGAAATCAAGTAAGCGAGCCACAAAATCGTAAATTTACGCAAGCCGGTGATATCGATGACGACATTGCGATGGATGATACCTCATTAGCTTTGGGAAAAGCGACCAGCCGCCAGTGCCACTCACTGAGCGATCGCTTTATGACTCAAGGCTAGTTGCCAAAGAGCCGTCCGGAAAAAGCTGTAGCGTCACTCGTTCGATTTGCACCACATACGGCAGCGTATGTCCCATAACTGTTTTAATCCGCACGGGCATGACGCCCTGGGGCGGAAATGCCCACCACTCACCATCGCGGCAAAACGGGTCACTGTAGCCATGGGTCTGACACCAGGTTTGGCAGACGCCCTGCATGGCCGCACCCAGGTTGGGATAGTGGGAAATGGTCATCCGGTGATTTTCCGTCATCCGTCATGCGATGGCAGAGCCACTCCTACGGAGTATCGCGCCTACCCCTCTACAATCGCCCATGCCGGCCAACCTGATCAAGCCATCCCCTGACGGCGCTAGGTTATAAAAAATCCGACTGCCTCAGATGAGTACAGTCGGATGGATGGTTCAAGTTTGTCTTAGGTGACAGGGAACAGGTGACAGATGACAGAAGTAAGTACTTGTTACTTTTTCCCTGCTCCCTACTTCCTGTTCCCTGTTCCCTATCTACGCAAACACGCTGTCGAGGCCCGTCACGCCCTGCACGACGCCGATCAGCTCGTTGCTGGCAGTCAGTACCAGGGTGTCGTCACCCAGCTCAAAAAACCTCACGCCGTTGGGTGTCAGCCCCCCCAGCTTGATCTGGTCAACGCCCACCTCAAAGTCGGTGATGGTGTCCACACCCTGAGCGAGACCTAAGACGAACTGGTCAGCGCCCGCTCCACCGATATAGATGTCGTCACCTAGTAGCCCGTCGAGGATGTTGTCATCAGCATCGCCCACCAGCGTGTCGGCAGCATCGGTGCCGGTGAGGCCGCCGCCACCGCCATTACCTTCTGCAAGGGAGGCCGTCAGCTCGTACTCACCGAAGAAAACGCCGACTTCTGGGAAAGTCCAGCCGCTACCGCTGCCTTCGACATTAGGGTCGTAGTTGCGGTTGCCCAGCTGACTTACGCCGACGTAGTAAGTACCCGCTGATTCGGCAGTGTACTCGATGAACGGGTCGCGGGAGAACTCTTCACCAGGTGCAGCACCGTCGTTGTTGGCAGCCAGTTCGTTGCCCTCTGCGTCAAACAGTCGTAGTTCGGTGTCAGTCGTTTGAAGAACATCTTGCTGCGCTTCAAGAACCGTACCAGGATTGAGTAGGGGAGCCACATCGCTATCAATGTCTAAAGCCAGAGTTTGCCCCGCTTCTAGAGTAACTGCGTAAAAGTCAACATCTTCGGAGTACCCTCCTACCCGATCCACAGGAAATCTGGAACCGTATGCAAATAGCGAACCGCTAATCGAAACCACAGGGTTTGCAGCACTCAGACCCAAAGCATTAGCTTCAGAGAGAGAGTTGTTAGTCTCAATTTCTTCTGGCACGCTGACCTGGTCTGGAGTGTCAGCTAAAGCAAAGATCGCCTCAATTGCTGCCTGATTGATTTCATAAGAGTCACCAGGTTCTAGGGTAAAGGTGGCGGTTTCACTACCTTCATTCGTATCATCTTGGAGAATTGGGAGGCTAATGACAGCCTCTCTCTCGGTAATGGTGAGGTCAAACCCATCATCGCTCAAGTTAGTAAAGGTGACACTCTGGACTACAATCGCGTCTAAATCAAAATCGGAAAGAGAGTCTGCACTGACGCTGACGGTTAACCCCTCGACCGGTGGTGGCGCGCTAAGGCTGAAGGTATGAACGCTAACCGTCCCCTCTGATTCGATTAAAGCAGTGCTTTCTGGGTCTGCCTCAGTAGAAGCCGTCAAGCTTACTTGAATCTTTGATTCTGGGTTATCGGCAATGGTGAGGTTGATTTCACTAGCATCAGGGTTAATGGTATAGCTTGCCTGGGGCTGGAGGGCAAAGTTCAGACCAAGAATTCCTTCTTGGAAAGTGAGTGGATCATTAATGACAGTCAACTCATCAAAAACAGAAAGTGTGATGGTAGCAGTTTGTTCGGTGATGTTAAAGAAAAAGCCAGACGAATCACTGTTAGAAATCGGGAAATCGCCTCCTTCAATCTCAGCTTCTAAAACATTGAACTGACCGAGAACGCTACCAACAACGGTATCGTCATCAATAACTAAAAACACGGTC
>CALCPB010000956.1 GCA_937897665.1 uncultured Halomicronema sp.
AAATCGGCTCGCTGGCAGTGCGCGATCGCCAATGGCCCAGCACCCTGGCCAGCTATGACAAGACCGATTTACTACCGTTGTCTCAGCAAGAGCAAGAACATCTGCAAACCCGCGCCGCTGTGCCCTATCGCGATCCCTCACTGCAGGATGACGCGGCAACCATTCAGCAACGGCGCACTCAAGAACAGGCAACCTCAGCGTTGCAATCGACTGGGGCCTGGCGGCGGCGTTGGCTCACGTAAATTGGGCTAGAAACAGTCGAGAAAACTGGGCGTGGGTGACGACGCCCCAGCTTTCAAAACTCAACTGACGCGTAGCCGAGTAGAAACGATGACTCGTGAGGGTGAATGGTTATCCCTGGCTAAGCAAAAGGGGACAGACAGGCAGATACAGACAGCAGCGAGATCGCCTGCCTCCCTTTTCAAGCGGTTGAATCCGCCAAGGAGGGCATCATCACTGCTGTCTGTAGGACTTCAGCTATGACAAGTACAGCCGGTATGCCCACAGCCAGAACCTTCAGTATGGCCAGTCGCACAGGCGTCGCTGCAATAGTATTGCCCTTCCTTTTCAACTGCTTTGCTGGTATCCACAATGCACAAACAAGAATCACAGGCACATTTCATTTGAGTAACAGTCGTCATGGCAGTCTCCTTAGCCGATAGAATGGCAGATACTTGAACAGTTATTCATGGATAATATAACACTTGAATGCTTGTTCAGGTATCTAGATACACAATTTTTGGCTTTAGCTGAGATGGCTGAGTCAGAGCACCAAGTGTTGCTGTTGCTGGTGGCGATCGGCTGATTAATGTCGAACTCTGAAGACAAAACGGTGCCGGTGATCGGGGTAGATGTTCCGGTCGAGGGAATTCTCAGTGTGGAAAAGGCTCAGCGGATGGCCGAATTTTTTGGGGTGCTGGGAGACCCGAATCGCTGGCGCATTCTGTCTGCCCTGGCGTTAAAAGAGTTGCGCGTGGGAGAACTGGCTGAGGCAGTTGACATGAGTGAATCTGCCGTTTCTCATCAATTGCGGGTGTTGCGCACGATGCGATTGGTGAGCTACCGCAAACAGGGTCGCAGCGTTTACTACTGCTTAAAAGACGACCACATCTTTAATCTCTATCAGGAAGCTTCAGAGCACTTAGATGAACCTGACGATTGAGTGAGGTTACATCTAAGTGCTCTGAAGCGATCGCATTTTGAGCCGACTAAAACGCCACTAAGGGACTTGAGATTCTTGCCCGTCTCGTTGGTATGCGGTGGCAAAAATTAAGATTTCACGATGTAGGCCCACTGAAGGACAACGCCGTTGGATGAAGCGTCGCAAATGCACTAGAAAGGTTTGCCGTTGAGAGTGATCGCACTGGCGGTAGTGGAGCTGTTGCGCCTGAGCCATAAGTGTCAACCTTGACATGCTTATAAATATCAAGGTTGACTAGAGCACTTTTTAAGGTCTAGAGCACGTCATCCCTAATTTTAGAAACCTTATAGGATTCGGGATGAGCCCTTCCTACGGAGCAGGCGCGCATTCTCCACCTAAGCCTTCCACGATGGAACAGGTGTTGTAAACCAACATGCCAGTGTAAGTCTCTCCAGGCGTACCTTCTGCCCCCAAACCGTCTGCCAGCAAGACGTTCTCAGAAATGGAGACCCCAGCTTCATCCGCCACCGTTTTTAAGACACGATCATCAGCAGTGAGATC
>CALCPB010000957.1 GCA_937897665.1 uncultured Halomicronema sp.
GGCGGGCATCGCCGTATGACCGCCTAAGGACGGAACCGGTCGCCACGGGTCATGTACCCAGGTATCGATACTGCGGGCTTCAGGGGCGGCTGGGCGATCGGCAGCAGAAACATGAGGGAAAAGGAGTTTGCCGTCCTCTTGATCCAGCCCCGCTAAACCACTGCTGGTCAACTGACAGTGCTGAATTGCCGATGGCCAGCTGGACAGCGATCGCCAATAATTGGAACCCATCTCAAACAGATGTAGAGGCGTTGGCTGCCAGCTGGGCGGAGCGTCATCCTGCAGCCAGTGAGCAAACCACTCAACTTGCAGACGATCAACCGGACTGTTCGCTGCGGGCCCAAAGTCTCGTCCGCCGACCTGACGCCCCCAGGGAATATGCCCCCAAGGGCCAATCCACAAGGGCTGGGGATATTGGCTACGCGCGACCAGTTCGCGATGCAGCCGCAGATCCCCGCGCAGGTAGGGGTCAAACCAGCCGCCGATATGCAGCATGGGCAAATCCACTTGTTCAAGCGGCGGCGTGATGCTCTGCCAATAGTCAGCGTCGGGGGGCTGCCTGAGCCAATCGTGCAAGAACGAGTCCGGGGCATATTGCTGGAGCACCGCCGGACAGGCGGGTGTTTCGTCATGGATGGGTAGCTGCCGCGAGGCTCGATACAGGTGGTGAAACGCTACGGCATCGCCGCGCAGACGCGCCGTTTCAGCCGCGAGTTGAATGGCCCACCCCACCCCCGCCTGCAATAAGAAAGCCCCATTTTCGTAGGCCCAGTCTTCACGCGGGTGATAGCCGACCATGGCGGGGGCGATCGCCTTCAAGGCTGGGGGCCGGGCAGCGGCGGCAAAGAGCTGCGTCATGCCCTGATAAGAAAAGCCATACATGCCCACCCGGCCGCTGCTTTGCGGCAAGGTGGCGGCCCAGGCCACCGTGTCAAACCCGTCGTCAACTTCATGTTTAAACAGGTGGAATTCGCCTTCAGAAGTGCCCCGGCCTCGCACATCTAGAATGACGACGATAAACCCCTGGGCGGCATACCAAGTCGGGTGAGCGTAGACGACGGTCGAGGCAATGGCGCGTCCGTAGGGTTGCCGCATGAGTAAGACGGGAAACAGGCCTGCCCCATCAGGACGATAGATATCAGCCTCTAGCCGCACGCGATCGCGCGTCCACATTGCTCCGCTTTCCTTCGGAAGAACGGCATATCGTCTCGCCATGGTCTTGGCCCTGTATTGCTCTGACTAGAGTGTAAAGACCGATCGCCTGCGCCTGGTAGGTTGAGGTCAAGTTTCACGCTTCCTTCAGGGCGGATAGCACTGGACGCAGAGGCCCTGAAGGCCACCGTACTCTGAGAGTGACTCGGTGTTTGTCAAGGTATTATCACTCCATCAGGCTGGTGGCGGCGACCAACTGGAGAGAATCGGCCATAAGGCTACGGGCACACCGTCTGTGAGGTATCGTATTACTCAAACCTTGATATTGTCCTAACCGCTCTCAGGTTCTAGCTGAAACCCTTGAGGCAAAGGGGCTAAGGTCAAGCCAAAGATTCTTGTCAAGCGTGCGACCTTTACGTGTTTTCCGGGAAGCCTTAATAACGAATCTGTCTTCTTGTCGATAATTTTGACCTCACCATTTCCGGTGAATAATTTGAGGCGAATCAGACTACGCTGTGAGTACTTAAGGCTTTTGTGAAGGTGATTATTTGTGCCTTCCAACTGACCTCAGCAGGCCTTGGCTGAAGCAGTTGATCTCTGCACACAGCTAGGTATCAGGCAGAACATGATTGGCATAGGACTTTTTAGATAATGCACATTCTGGTGATTCATTCAGAGGATAAAACTCGTCGTCGTCTTTATCAGTTGCTCACTGCTGAAGGCTATGACGTCACACTTTGGATGGATGATCCTGAGACGCTCGATCTGACTCAGTTAAGCGAGCCCACATTAATTATTGAGGAATGGAAACAAGAAGCAAAGGCTGGGGGTCTCTCTGCTTGGCTGAGCCTTAAAGCCAGCACTGACGTTCCTCCTATTTTTTGTCTGATGCTGATTCCTCAAAACAGTCTGGCGCAATATACGTCTGTGCTGGCCAACGGCGCAGATGACTGGCTATCGCATCCGGTTGACCCTGTAGAGCTAAGGGCGCGGGTGCTTGCGGGCAAACACATCTTAAAAATCAAGCAAGAGCTGCAAGATCAAACTCGGCTGCTGAGGGCTGAGCTGGCCGAGGCCGAGGCCTATGTGCGATCGCTGCTCCCCGATGACCTGACCGAAAAAGTCCCGATCAATGCGCGGTTTATTCCCTCTCGGTTGCTAGGGGGTGACTGCTACGACTTCTACTGGCTCGACCCTGATTATTTGGTAATTTATCTGCTGGATGTCTCTGGTCATGGGCTGGGCTCTGCCCTACTGTCGACGTCGGTGCTCAATATGCTGCGATCGCAGTCGTTGCCCGACGTCAACTTTTATCGACCGGAAAAGGTGCTCCAAGCGCTCAATGAAACGTTCCAGATGAACGACCAAAACGAAAAATATTTCACCATGTGGTACGGCGTCTACAATCGCGCTAATCGACAACTGCTCTATGCCAGTGCCGGCCACCCCCCCGCCGTGTTGATTTATAGCCAAGAAAAACAACCGCACAACAAAGAACCACAGAAAAACACAAACAAAACCAATTAAGAGTGAAACGAGATAGAATAACGCAAG
>CALCPB010000958.1 GCA_937897665.1 uncultured Halomicronema sp.
ACATTGCCACTGACCCCGACGACCAGTTTCGAACCACCCACATTCGCCATCATCCAGAAGCCAGTTTTCAAGCGATCGCCCTGGCTCGCTTTGCCGAACGCAGTTGGGAAGACATTGCCCAGGAGTATGCGATCAAAGTCCCCACCCTCAGCAGCTTTTTTCAACGCTGCTGCGATAAGTTTGCCCCCCAGTTTCAGCGCCTGCTATAAGGTGCTGCCCCGTTCCCCCTGTGAGACCCAGACCATGAACGACTTGAGCAACTTATCGGCGGCATCGCTGCCGCTGGCCCTAACGGCCCATCGCCGCGCCCAAGACTTTCAGCGCCGCCATACGGTGCCAGCGGTGCAAAAACGCGTCTACCTCAATACCCTCGCGGCCTATGCGGGGGCGACCTATCTGGAGAGGCGGGGCTATGACATTGATTGGAGCCAAAGCTACAGCCACGATCCGGCACAGCAAACGCTGCTGGACGTGGCCGATGTAATGGTGAGCGGAGTCGGGCGGCTGGAATGTCGGCCAGTCTTACCGGGGGCGAGCGCGATGACTATTCCCGCTGCTGTGAGCAGCGATCGGATTGCCTACCTCGCCATTTACCTTGACGCGTCGTTGCGTCAAGCCACGCTCCTCGGTTTTACCGCCACCCGCCCCGTTCCCACCGGAGACGTAACTTCTATTCCACTGTCAGATCTGCAGTCTCCGGAAATGTTGGGCAGTTTTTTAGAACAGCAGGCAACTGAGGCGGTGCCGGTGCGCCTGAGCCGCTGGCTGCAGCAGACGATCGCACCTGGCTGGCAAGCGGTCGCCGACACGGTGGCCGAACTCACCGCACCGTCGCCGACCTTTGCCTGGCGCAGTGGCGCGGCGGCTGAAACCGAGACGGATGCTGCCGATAGCCCACCGCAACCCGTGCCCCAGATTGGCCAGTCCAAGTCCATCGTGCTCGGCACCGGGGTCACCGCCGTCACCGTGACGCTGCTGGTGGGGCTGATACCCCAAGGGTCAGAGGAGCTAGAAATTTGGGTGCAGCTGAGTCCAGCAGCGGGCCAAACTCGCCTGCCGACGGCCCTGCGACTGGCGATTTTGGACGCCAACAACGTGGCCGTGATGCAGGCGGAGGCCCGTGATACGGAAGCGATTCAGCTGAAGTTTGTCGCTGCGATCGCGGAGCAGTTTAGCGTGCAGGTGGCGCTGGGCGATCGCATCTATACCGAACGGTTTGAAGTGTAGCGGGGGTACTCCTGCGGCAACTGTCTTGGCCTGTCCTTTTGTCCTGATCTGAAGTCGGTATCGATCCCATGCGCTGTCAGTTGGTTACGCTTATTCTCGATGGCAACCTGGAGCACCAGGGATTTCGCGTCACGGCGGAAGTGGGGGCTGAGGGAGATCGCCCGGCGGCAGTGGTCACGGGCGCGTTGCCGACTGACCCCGTCCTGCGGCAGCAGCTGCAGGCGTGGCAGCAGTGCTATCGGCAGCTCGATACGCCGACGCGCATTCGCCCTAAAGAAATCGTCTATGTCGGGTCGATTCAGCGGGTTGATGCCTGTCAGCAGGCAGCGCAGATGCTGCAGCAACAGTTTAACCAGTGGCTCTCAGCCGCTGCCTTTCGCCCGATTGATCGCCTGCTGCGCGAAGAGCTACAGCCAGACGACATCGTGCGGGTGTTAGTGCGCACCGCGAACCCCGATCTGCAGCAGCTGCCCTGGCACCTGTGGGAGTTTTTAGAGCGCTATCCCCAGGCGGAGATCGCCCTCAGCGCGGCACAATTTAAGCGACCGGAGATCGCCCCGGTGAACTCGACCCAAGTCAACGTGCTTGCCATTTTGGGCCACAGTGCGGGCATTGATGTCAGCCGCGATCGCGCTTTGTTAACCGCGCTGCCCCACGCCGACGTCACCTTTTTGGTCGAGCCCCAGCGTCAGGATATCAACGACCAGCTGTGGGAGCGGCCCTGGCACGTTCTATTTTTTGCCGGGCACAGTGAGAGCGCCGAGGCGACCGGGCGCATTTTCATCAACCCCCACGACAGCCTCACCCTAGAAGAACTCCGCTATGGGCTCCGGCGGGCGATCGCCAACGGCCTGCAGCTGGCGATTTTTAACTCCTGTGACGGTTTGGGATTAGTGCCCGCGCTAGAGCAGGTGAACCTGCCGCAGCTAATCGTCATGCGCCAGCCCGTGCCCGATCGCATTGCGCAGCTGTTTTTGACCTACTTGCTACCGGCCTATGCCGCTGGACAACCTTTGCCGCTGGCCCTACGGCAGGCCCGCGAACGACTGCAGGGGTTAGAAGGCGACTTTCCCTGTGCGAGCTGGCTGCCGGTGCTGGTGCAAACGGTGCCCGACCCGCCGCCCACCTGGCCCCAGTTGCAGGGGGGTACCCAGTCGTCCCCGCTGGCCTCCCCGACCACCTCCCCCGCCGCGCCGCAGGTGAGCGCTAGGCGCCGGGGGCACATTGCGCTGGTGGCCAGCGTCGCGGCGTCCGTGCTGGTATTGGCCGTGCGATCGCTGGGGGGGCTGCAACCGGCGGAGCTGCGCGCCTACGATCGCCTCCTGCAGCAGCGCCTGCCCCGCGCCACGCCCGAACGGCTGCTGGTAGTTGAGGCCACGGAAGCTGACATCAATCGCTATGGTTATCCCCTGCCGGATGCAGTGTTGGCGCAGGTAATTGAGCGCCTACAGCCCTACGAGCCCCGGCTGATTGGGCTAGATATTTTTCGCGATCGGCCTGAGGCCAATAGTCCGTTAGCGCCGCTGCTGGCGGAGCAAGACAATCTCGTCGGGCTGTGCAGCGGGCGCTTGGGTCAGGGGGACGGCATCGCCCCACCGCCGAGTCTGCCGACCGAGCGCTTGGGCTTTAGCAACGTGGTCGAAGACCATGACGGCGTCATGCGCCGCCACTTACTGTTTATGACGCCTGAGGTCGATGACCCCTGCGCCACAGAATTTTCGCTGAGTGCGCTGCTGGCCATCCAATATCTTGATGCCGAAGGAATTGCGCCGCAAATCTTGCCTGACGAACGATTGCAGCTGGGCCGCGCTCAGTTTGCGCCGCTGCAAAGCCACTCTGGCCCCTATCACCAGCTCGATCACTGGGGGTTTCAGGTGTGGCTTAACTATGCGGATACCGAAACATTTGTTCAACAAATTTCCGTATCCGATCTCCTGACACAAAACATCGACCTGGAAAGTCTGGAGAACCATATCGTGCTCATCGGCATGTCGGCTCCGGTCTCGAATCCGACAGACTTTTTTCTGACACCTGCTGGGGCTAATCAATGGCCCCGGCAGCAAATCGAGGGGGTCTTGCTGCACGCGCAAATGGTCAACCACCTGCTGGCCGCAGCTTTAGACGGGCAATCGCCGATTCGCGGCTGGCCCATGGGGGCGGAGCTCGTGGGGATTGTGGCCTGGTGCGGTTTAGGGGGGCTGGTGGGCTGGCGCTGGCGGCGTCTGAGTGTGGCCGCGATCGCCGCCGGGGGCAGCGTACTGCTGCTGTACGGAATTGCGTGGGGACTGCTGAATCTAAGCTGGTGGGTGCCCCTAGTGCCAGCCGCGATTGGTGCCACTTTGGCCACGGTCGGTACTTTTGCCAGCGCTCACAGGCTCGATCATGCTCAACTCAGGAAAAAATTGCCCTCATGAAATCCTTATTTACACAGTCTCGTCAAACACGCCTGGGTGGGTTGACGGCGATGCTTTGGAGCCTGTTGGCTCTGGTGGCGATCGCGGATGTGGCGCCCCTAGCCGTGCCCTTCAATCCGCCCAATCGCGGCGCACCGGGACGCAGCAGTACGGTGCGCGATGCGGGCAGTCGGGGCTGTGGCATCATCGCGCTCGAACCGACCCAAACCCACTGGGGCGAAACGCTGCAGGCCCAGCCGACGTTCTGGGTGTTTCTCTCGGAGGCTGGCCGCACGGTGGCCTTGACGCTGACCCCCGAAGGCAGCGACGAAATCTTGTACACCGCCACCTACCCCGCGATTCCGGACGTGGGCATCAGTCGCCTGCCGGTGCCCGAAGCGGCCCCGGAGCTGGCCCCCGACGTACCCTACCGCTGGACCCTGTCAGTCGATTGTCCGGACGAGAGTGGCGATGACCCAGCCACCACCGGCATCGTGGTGCGGCGATCGCCCACCGCTGAATTCACCGAGCAACTTGAACAAGCCGATGTGGAAGACCGCATCACCCTGCTGGCCAGCCACGGCTTTTGGTACGACACCCTGACCGAGCTGGGCGACCAGCGGCAGTTAGCCCCCGACGCGACGGAGTGGATAGACGCTTGGGCCAGCCTGCTAACGCATGAGCTGGTACAGCTGGATGATGTCGTCGCTCAGCCCCTGACGGACTGCTGCGAGGCAGTGCCACCCCCTTAAGTTCAGCCGGCAGCAGGCACGACAGCCCAGACAGCCCCTCGCCTGCCGTAGTTTTGCCCACCGTCATTGTGAGTGAGAACAGCAATGCCCCCATTTCTGTCTAAATCTTCAATCCTGAGACTGCTGACCCTCTGGGCCGGGTGCGGGGCGCTCGGCTGGCTGTGGTATGCCCCCTTCACCGGTGGTCAGGTGCCGGGCTGGCACGGGTTGGCTCTGGGTTACAGCTACCTGGGACTCCCGGTGCTGCTAATCAGTACGAGCGTCGGGTTGGCGCTGCCGGCCTTGGGCGGCGGGTTATTCGGGCTGCTGCTGCTCAGGGTGATCAAACCCCAGTGGCAACCGGTCGCGCGACGCGCTGCGGTGCTGTTGGCGATCGCGATCGCGGTGGGCGTTCTCCTATCGATGGCCGCTTTTCCAGCGGTGCTGTTTGGCTATGCGCCCCAGTCACATCAGGCGATCGCCGCTTGGCACAAGATCTATCGCACGGTTTACGTGGCGCCGCCGTTCGACGACAATTACGGCCCGCTGATGCTTTTAGAATGTGGCCGCTGGGGCCTGTGCCACGAGGTTTATCGCGGTTACACAGACGTATTTTCAGCGGCAGTCGCCAGGATTGAGTTTCAGGCTGGCCCTAGTCAGCTGGCGCTCTATCTAGAGAATGAATGGGCCTACGTCCGTGCGCGCCCGGCGACCCTCTGTGTGGCCCAAAGCGCGGCGCTAGACGGTTCGAGTGACGCCGTAATCTGCGATTTCCCGGTCGAAAATTAATGGAGCCCCCACCCGATGTTGTGTATCTTTTGTGCGATCGCGCCCCCTGCCCCTCCGCCCTTACCGCTAGCGTCAGTCGTGCCCGCGGCGATCGCGGCGGACACTCCGCCCCCCCTTTCGGTTCAGCCGCTGCTGTCTCCGCCGACGGAGCTATCGCCGAAATTCTCATCCCCGCAACTCGCTCAGGCCGTCATCCCCAATGCGGACGGCACCGGCACCGTGGTAACGCCCGACGGTGGCCAACTTGATATCACAGGCGGCCAGCTTTCAGGCGATGGGGCCAACCTGTTCCACAGCTTTCAGGAGTTTGGGCTGACGGCGGAGCAGGTCGCTAACTTTATCGCCGCACCGGAAATTCAGAACATTCTCAGCAGCGTCAATGGTGGCAACGCTTCCATCATTAACGGACTGCTGCAGGTTAGTGGCAGCAGTGCCAATCTGTATCTGATCAATCCCGCTGGCGTTATTTTTGGCCCCCATGGCGCGATCGATCTGACTGGCTCCTTTACGGCGACGACCGCCAACCAGATCGGCTTTGGCGACACCTGGCTAGACGTGCAAAATCCCACCGCCTATGAAGCGCTAGTGGGCTCACCCGATGGCTTTGCCTTTGCCGAAAACACCTCTGGCACGGTGCTCAACCTGAGCGATTTGACCGTCGAGGCCGGGGAATCGATCACGCTGCTGGGGGGCGAAGTCATTAATCTCGGCACCATCGAGGCCCCCGGCGGCACGATTACCCTGGCCGCAGTGCCGGGCGAAAACCTAGTGCGCATCAGTCAGGAAAATCAGCTGCTTAGCCTGGAAATTGCGCCAACCCTGACGACCACCGGGCAGCTCTCGCTGAATCCGCTGGCGTTACCGGAGTTGCTGACTGGCAGTGCCCTGGCCAACCCTGACTTGACCGTCGTTCAAAATGCAGATGGCACGGTGCGTTTAGAATCGCCGACGGCAGGGGCGACCCTTGAACTTGGCAGCGTCATTGCATCGGGGGAAATCGTCACCGCAGGGGAGCAGGGCGGACAGATCTACCTCCTGGGTCAGCAGGTTTCGCTTTTGGATGCTGAGGTCGATACCTCTGGACAGCAGGGCGGCGGCGACATCCGCATTGGCGGTGATTTCCAGGGTCAAGGATCGTTGCCTCGGGCACAGGTTACGACGGTTGATGCCGATTCTCAGCTTGCGGCAGACGCG
>CALCPB010000959.1 GCA_937897665.1 uncultured Halomicronema sp.
GCCCGTAGGGCTTACGACTCCGCTCAACCTACGTATCCCGAGAGTTGAGCGGAGTCGAAACTCGTCTGCTAGTGCTTTATTTTCAAATATATCTCCAAGGCCACGAACAAGTAGTCTCACCAAACAGCTCACCCAGAACGCCGTTGACTCGCCTGCAGCTGCGATCGCAGCATCGCTTCGTCGGTAGCAGGGGCCTTGCAATAGAGCCCTTCGCACACCAAGCCAACCGTGTGAGCAGGTAGCGTGTCATCAGCGCGGAACAGGGCAGTGGGGCTATGTTGGGTGACCAGTGTCGATAGCAGCTGAGGCGGGGCTTTGACCAAGGTGGCATGGCGAAACCAATCCAACGCACTGAAGAGAGAGGGGCAAGCGCGGGGCATTTGCGACATCACCACGCCAAAAGCCTGCAATCCTTGATCGGCGCGATCGAGATAGCTCAGATCTTCCGTTAGCAGAGCCAGCCGCACCAAGTTCGCGATCGCGATGCCATTGGCCGACGGGGTCGCACTATCTTGATAGGTGCGTTCTCGCACCAGCAGGCGATCGCTAGCATCAGTGGCGGTGTTGTTGTAGCCGCCGATCTCAACATTCCACAACCCTTGATCAAACTCCGCCTGAGTCGCCATCGCGTGACGGTGCCAGGTCGCTGTCGCCGCGACTTCTGGCCAGCGGTTAGCGGCCTGATGCAAGTCCAGCAGCGCTTTGATCAGCAGGGCATAGTCTTCCGATTGGGCTGGTACCGCGACAGTACCCTCGTAGTTGAGCCGATGCAGCCGCCCGGCCAGCCACTGATTTTGCAAAATGAAATCAGCTGCGCGCGCTGCCATTTCGTAGTAAGCCTGCTGATCAAACACAGCAGCCGCCCGCGCTAAACCCGAGATCATCAGGCTATTCCAGGCGACAATCATTTTGGTATCCGTCACCGCCGGAATGCGCGCCGGCCAAGGATGAGCTTTAGCGACGGCATTATTGCGGGCGGGAGGAAACGTTGTGATGTCTGTGGGCGCTTGACCATAACGCCCGGCAAACAGCGCCGCTAGCACGGCTTCTGTCGGCTCATCTAAGGTCCCCGGTTGGCGACGTTGGAGCACGTTGTGTCCTTCAAAATTACCCGCTACGGAAACCGTGAACTGTTCACTCAGGGCAGTGAGCGCCTCGGCAGGCAATGCTTGCAGCTCGTCATAGCGCCAAACATAGAAAGCCCCCTCTGCCGGCTCTAGGTCGCTGGGGGTGGCAAAGCTGTCGGCATCTTGAGCCGCGTAAAAATAGCCTTCGGGGGCAGTCATCTCACGGACAAGCCACTGGTGGGTGAGGTCGATCGCCCGCTCAAAAGCCGGTTCCTGCTCACCGGCACTCCACAGTTCGGCCAAAAATTCCATAATCTGGCCGTTGTCGTAGAGCATCTTTTCAAAATGGGGCACTGTCCAGGTGGCATCAACGGTGTAGCGATGGAAGCCACCAGCTACATGGTCAAAGATGCCGCCCAAGGCCAAATCGGTGCCGCGTCGGGTCGCCACCGCCCGGCTATCGAGTTGCGGTTCTTCCCCCGTTTCGGTATTCGTAGCGTTCTCCCCGGTCTCGGCAAGGCCCGCGCCCGCCGCAAACCGACTACCCCGCAAGGTCGCGATCGCATAGGGAATCATCGGGAACTGATTACCCGTGCGGGTCGGCGCTAAAATGCGGGCGCTGACTTCACAGCCCTGCTCTAATATCGCCTGACTCAAATCCTGATGGGCGGGCAACGCCGCTGACCGCTGCAGGTTCTCTAAAATTTCGGCTTTCACCGCGCCCAACTTGTCCGGTTCAGTATCAAAATATTGGCGCAGTGCTTGCAATACCTGTAAAAAGCTGGGTCTGCCGTACTTCGGCTCGACCGGAAAGTACGTCCCACCATAAAAGGGCACCAAATCATCCGGTGAGAGAAAAATATTGAGCGGCCAGCCGCCCTGACCGACCATCATTTGCAGGGCCTGCATGTAGATGCTGTCGATATCGGGCCGCTCTTCGCGATCAACCTTGATCGGTAGAAAGTGACTGTTGAGATAGTCGGCGATCGCCCCATCGGAAAACGCTTCACCTTCCATCACGGTGCACCAGTGACAGCTGGAGTAGCCAATAGAAAGAAAAATAGGTTTGTGATCTCGCTGGGCGATCGCCAACGCTTCGTCACACCAAGGCCACCAATCAACCGGATTATCAGCGTGTTTTCGCAGATAAAGGCTTTGGGCTTGGGCCAACCGATTAGACATTACACAGACCTGAAGGCATCCCTCACAATCTAGCGTCTAGCTGGCGTCTCTTGAAGGTTTAACCTCAGGAGATTGCTGGCTCAGACGATATCCGCCAGAACGTCAGTTTTGTTAATGCCTTGTTGCGCTGAACCCAGGATTTCGACGACATCTGCCCTGACAATTCCGGGATAGACTGGCTCAGCAATCACCTAAACGCACCCATCTGGCCAGGTCACAGCGGGGAACTGCCCCGTACGATACTGCACTACGTCGCCTTGGTCATCTGTTTCAAAGACCAAACGATAGAGCGACAGCTCTGGATCATTGGGCACTAGGGTCAGAAATTCTCCCTGGGTGTAAGGATTCGGCGTCGCTTCCAGCTGATCGGGATAAATTTCCCGCAGCTCTGCTTCTGAAGAACCAATGGTGACACCACTGACCGTCGGCAGGGAGCTCCCTGGCCAAACGTCGACCCGAATCACGTGATTATCGACCACCATCAGAC
>CALCPB010000960.1 GCA_937897665.1 uncultured Halomicronema sp.
TCCGGATCAAGCTAAACAGACCTGGTGTGTCGAGATGCTCATGCGGGGCATGGGGGTCGATAATCTCAGTATTTTGTCAGGGCTATCGACCGAGCAGCTAGCGCCCTACCTCTGTCGAGCCCGCGAAAAAGCCGCCCTCGAACAAGCACGCCAGCTCGATCAAAATCAGGCGTAGGACATTTAATCAAGAGGTTGCTCAACCCCAGGAATTTGGGGCACTGCGACTCTGATAACGACGAGAAAGTGCTGTAACCGACGGGGACGGCGTCTGCCGGGCAATAAGGCCGCATGAATAGTCAGCCGGGGCGCTCGCCACGGGGGCAACACATCCACCAGCGTCTGATGATTGAGATCATCTTCAATCAACCAGCGCGGCATGATAGCCAGACCCAACCCGGCCACCGTCGCTTTGTGCAACGCAAAAATATTGTTTGTGGTCATTCGTACCGGTGGCGATATTACAACCGTTTTTCCTTTGGGGTTGGTCAAGGGAATCTGTTGACCTTCAAACGGCTCCAGTGCAACCCAGGGAAACTGCGCCAGATCGGCGGGCTTGTTGGGGACGTTGCCCGTTGCGAGTAAGGCTGGGGTGGCCACCACGATACGCTCAACCTGCCCCAGCGGCTCGACGATCAGCGATTCGTCGCCGACTGAACCAATCTTGATCCAGCAGTCACACCCCACTTCCGCAAAGCGAATGCGGCGATCTTCCAGCTGCCAAGAGAGCGACAGTAGTGGGTGCTGCTGTTGAAACTGCAGCAGCGTATTCATCAGGTGTAGCTGCCCTATAGCCAGGGGAGCGACGATCTTCAGGGTGCCTCTGAGAGCCTCTGCAGTCTCTAGGTGCTTCTCTTCCAAAGCCTCCCACTCATCCAGTAGCTGCCGCGCATCGGCCAACAGCTCAGCCCCAGCGGCGGTCAGCGACAGATCGTGGGTGGTGCGACGCATCAGTTGCGATTGAAAACGCGACTCTAACTCTGCCAACTGGCGACTCACCGATGGCTGAGACAGATTTAAATCGCGCGCGGCGGCACTAATGCTACCGGCATCGGCAATGCGCACAAATGTCTCCAGCAGCGTCAGTCGGTCTAACGATTTACTCATACGTAAAAAGTATAACAGCTATTTTTATTACTTGTCTACCTAATATCTGAGACTACTGCCATAGTGAGTTCAGGCCACAGATAACGTGAATGATGATGAAAAAGAAAGCTTTGGTGGTAGGGGCTTCAGGCGGCATCGGCCAGAACCTCATCCAGTCTTTGTCAGGAAGCGAAGCGATGTTTTTGTCGCGGTTTCACACCTTCCGCGATCACCACATCATTCCTTACCAAAATATTGAAGGCAACTCACTATGACGGACATGAATTCTGAAATTACATCGGTTCACTCAACTTTCGCGATCGGGGGTGACCTAACCGTTAACCGCTTGGGCTACGGCGCAATGCGCCTGACCGGGCAACCGAGCAACTTTGGCCCCTATGCTGATTGGGAAGGCGGTAAAACACTGCTGCGCCACACGATCGCGCTAGGCGTCAATTTTATTGACACCGCCGAAGCCTATGGCCCTGGCGATAATGAAGACATCATTGCGGATGCGCTCTCCCCTTATCCTCAGAACTTGGTCATTGCGACCAAAGGCGGCATTCTCAAACCCGCCCCCAACAATATTCAGGCAGACGGTCGCCCAGAAACGCTACGGCGCGGAGTGGAAGGCAGCTTGCAACGACTCAAGCAAGACCAAATCGACCTTTATCAGCTGCACCGTCCTGATCCCAAGGTGCCGTTTGCAGAATCAGTGCAAGCGCTGGCAGCGCTCAAGCAAGCAGGGAAGATTCGGCATGTGGGTCTCTCAAACATCACCCTCGAACAGTTGCAGACCGCTGAGGCGATTGTGCCAATTGCCTCAGTGCAAAACCGCTTTAGCCTGAGCGATCGCACCCACACAGCACTGCTCGACTACTGTACGGCGCAAGATATCGCCTTTATTCCTCACGGTTCTCTCGGGGCGCATCCGCTCAAGCGAGGCACACCGCTAACTGAAGTCAGCGGCATTCTGGCTGAGATTGCTGAAAGTCACCGCGCCAGCACGACGCAGATTGCCCTCGCTTGGCTGCTGCACCGAGCGCCGAATATTTTGCTGATTCCCGGTACCACAACAGTAAGTCACCTTCAGGAAAATATGCAGGCGACGGAAATCCAGCTGTCGCAGATAGAATTCGACCAAATCGATCAGCACTTTGCAGAGTAATCTGGCCACTGTTAGCAGTAAACGCCTCTCTCAGTGCTCGGACTTTCCCATGCCAGCAGGGAAAGCGTCTGTCCCATTCAGCATCGGCACTGGCTTCAGGCCGACATCTTGACTGGCACGTCGGGTAATTCACGCAGCAAGCCATCCCAGGTGGCGTGGGCCTGCAGAGCTGCGATCACCCTTGGCAAAGGAGTCGGCCAAATCTCGGGATAGTCAGCCTCCTCGGCGAACCGAATCGCGTAGGCCAGCTGTTCTTGAGGCGGAGTAAAGTGCGCCGCCACGCCCGGCTTGTTGCCTCTGGCATCGACCCGATACCACCCGATCGCAGGCAAATAAACGGCATTAAAGCCATGCAGACTGTAAGGAAAGCCGACATCATCGATACTCAAGCGCTGATAGCAAAAGCCAGCGGGAATCTGATTCGCGCGTAGCAGCGCCGCCAGCAGGTGACTCTTGGCAAAACAGTAGCCCGTCCGATGTTTGAGCACTTCAGAAGCGCGGCAGGTCACTGGATTCATTTGATAGTCAACGCTGTGCCGGATTTCGTCGCGCACCCACTCAAAACAGGCCTGGGCGATCGCGGTGGGATCGTCACACGCCTGACCAATTCGCTGCGCCAGCGCCATTACCTCAGGGTGCTGCCAGTCGATGACATTATCAACCTGCAGATATTGACAGAGGTTAGCGGTGGTAGGGCTGAGGGACGGATGACTCATGGCTGCTAAGGAATGGATATAACAGTGATGACAATGCTAGAGGCTACCTGGCAAAACCACGAGTTTACCCCCTAGTTGAGTCCAAAGGGGCGGGCACGTAATGCCTGCCCCTAAGAGAATCCGGAGTACCCAGATTTCTCATGGTTGGCAGGGCATTCTGTAGAAACTAGTCGAGAGGAACCGGTTGCCTGCCGCCGCATCTTACCGGTAGACCCAGAATATAGGGTGCTTTCAAGGACAAGATTAAACACGTGACATTAATGCCAAACCGCCCAAAGGCCTTAGTCCTAGGATTCTTTTTACTGATTGGATTAGTCACACTCGTAAGCTTTGCCGTCAATATCAGAGCCATGCTACTGCTGGATGATGCCTTTCGAGATGGGACGAACTGGATTGCAGATTGTCAAAACATAACTAAAATCATGATTGCACAACTCGTATGGCGTGGCGAGGAAGAAGATATGGCTGATTTGAGCGGGATGGATGCCTTTAAGCTCACCAGTCTACATATCCGCACGAACAATCAAATCGTTCTTTACCTCGCTCTGATCGCAGTCGCTGTGGTCAATGGCTTCAGTGGGTTGCGGCGCATCCCTGAATTACGCATCAGTGCCAGTATTGGGTTGATCATCATCGCCCTGGCAACGCCGGTAATCCTGCGCATGAGTGAATCATTGGGAGGATTTTAGCTGGTTAGCGTCTTTCATGAGGTGCCCTCAAACTCGACTTCCTCAGACGGCTAGAAACGATTTGTGTGATACCCGACGCAGTTGTGAGTTTCTCAGTAGCTATCGTCCCGTCGCTGGGTACAATTTGTCTGTCATAGCGTCCTGTCATGGGGCGATCTTCGAGAAGACAGGGAACACGATGCCAAGAACTCCGAGAACT
>CALCPB010000961.1 GCA_937897665.1 uncultured Halomicronema sp.
GCCCACCGGGCTCCAGTTCTGGTTCAAGCAGCAAACAGACCAGTATCTGGCCTAGTTTCGGCCGCTCAAACCTCACTGCGAACCCGGTTAAATTCTGAGTATTCTAAAAACAGGAAAACATTGCCCTAGTCTTGGCCGAGGTATGTTCCTGATGCTCTCCAGTTCTGACGCTTGTCGCCCCATTCGCCATGCTTGATCAATCCGTTCAGTTCTTAACGCCCGAAGAATCTGCCGATGTCGACAACGCCCTGCTGACCTCTCCAGAAAAATTCCTGACCCGGCTGACCATTTCTACCAGCAAGCTGCTCAAAGCGATCGCGAGCGATCTAGATTCATCGGTAGAAGACTTGACCCCACAGCAAATTATCGAGTGGTTTGAGGCCGATTCAAAACGCAAGCAAGCAGAAGGCGTTAATGCCTCTGTCCTGAAATGGGACGCGGCCAATTTGGATGACTTGACCGCAGGCTAATCGCAACTTTTCCACCCGATCGCGACTGGCCACCCCGCCGAGCGCTGAGCCGAGAACTTAAACTTTCCTGGCGATACCAATTACACCATCGTTAATCTATGCCACCGTTAAAGAGGGTTGACTCTGCCTCAGTTAAAGGAGTCATGTGCTAAGACTAGAGCAGGCAACCACCCTGTTGTCTGTCGTGAGTTTCAAATCTTTTGCAGGCTGGCTGTCGAAGGGTAGACGCGGCCAATGGTGCTCAGCCCAAAGCGCCTCAAAACGATGGCAAAACTTGCTGGGAGGCGTCTCCCTGTTTGAGAACATTTAGGAAGGAATTACAGAGTCATGGGGTTGTTTGATCGAGTCAGCCGAGTTGTTCGCTCTAATCTCAACGCTGCCGTTAGTAGCGCCGAAGATCCCGAAAAGATCTTGGAACAAGCCATCATCGACAAGCAGGAAGACCTAGTGCAGATGAGTCAGGCCGTCGCCAACGCGAACGCCTCGCAAAAACGCGTACAACAACAGTATGAGCGCGCCCACTCCGAAGCGAACACCTGGCAACAGCGCGCCCAGTTAGCGCTCCAAAAGGGCGACGAAAACCTAGCGCGAGAAGCCTTAACCCGCAAAAAGGCGCAGAGTGAAACCGCTACAGCCCTCAAAGCTCAGCTCGATACCCAGCTCACCCAGGTTGATAGCCTCAAGAAAAATCTGATTGGTTTAGAAAGTAAAATTTCCGAAGCCAAGACCAAGAAAGACATGCTCAAGGCTCGTGTCAGTGCCGCTAAGGCCAACGAGCAGTTGCAAAGCACCATGACCTCCATGAACACGAACAGTGCCATGGGAGCCTTTGAGCGCATGGAAGAAAAAGTCCTGATGATGGAAGCAAAATCGCAGGCGGCCAGTGAGCTCGCGGGCTCTGACCTCGAAAGTCAGTTCGCAGCCCTAGAAGCCGGGGGCGATGTAGATGACGAACTCGCCGCCATGAAAGCTCAACTGGCCGGTGGCTCAACGGGTCAAAGCCAACTCCCTGCTGCTGACGAACCGGTCGCTGCCCCAGCCGATGCCGTGGTTGACGCGGAGCTAGAAGCCCTCAGAACTCAACTCGATAACGTCTAAAGTCGAGTTTCTCTCGTTTGATTAAACCTTGGGCAGGGGCAGAGATGTCTCTGCCTTTTTGCTAGGCACGTCATCTATTAAATCCAGAGCGCTTTGACGATGGCCATTATCGCGCCCGCACCCAATTGACTGGCTAGGGACTGAATCGCTTTGCAGCGCAAGAATGCAGCCGCTAAATGATGACCGCCCCTAGCGAGCGGGAACCGTGCATCTGGCAAAACCTACGATAAGGTGGAAATTGCTACCGCCACATCGCCGACCTATGCAATTTGCTGATCGCCTCGCCCCGCTGCAGACCAATGTCTTTGCCGATATGGATCGAGCTAAGGCTAATGCCCGCCGGTCAGGGCAAACCATCATTGATCTGTCTTTGGGGTCTTCTGACCTACCGACGGCGCCTGACGTCCTGGATACCATTTCCGCCGCCCTCTACGACCCCAGCACTCACGGCTACTCGCTATTTCACAGCACCCTACCCTTTCGCCAAACCGTCGCTGACTGGTATACCGGCAAGTTTGGCGTCCCCGTTGACCCAGAAACAGAGGTATTGCTACTGATTGGCTCGCAAGAGGGCACCGCTCACTTGCCCCTAGCGGTGTTGAATCCTGGGGACTTTGCCCTGCTGACCGACCCCGGCTATCCCTCCCATGCAGGGGGCGTTCACCTCGCCAGCGGTCAGTTTTACACGATGCCACTGCTAGCCGAAAATGGCTTTTTGCCCCAATTCGCCGACATTCCAGCGGCGGTGTTAGCCCAGGCTCGCATGATGGTGCTGAGCTATCCCCACAATCCCACCACGGGCTATGCCACTCTAGCGTTTTGGCAACAGGCAGTGACCTTTTGTCAGACTCATGACTTGGTGCTGGTGCACGACTTTCCCTACGGCGATGTGACCTATACCGGCGAGCCCGCGCCATCGGTGCTGCAGGCTGATCCCGACAAAACCGTGGCGATCGAGTTTTACTCTATGTCGAAGTCCTACAACATGGGCGGCTTTCGGGTCGGCTATGCGATCGGCAATGCCCAGCTAATCGCGGCACTGCGACAGGTTAAAGCCGTGATTGATTTCAATCAGTATCCCGGTATTGTGCAAGGGGCGATCGCGGCGCTGTCCGGCTCCCAAGACGGCGTCGCCCACACAGTCAAGACATTTCAACAGCGGCGCGATACGTTTGTAGACGCCCTGGGGCGAATTGGCTGGTCAATTGAGAAACCGGAAGCGACCCAATATTTATGGCTCAAGCTTCCGGATCCTTGGGCCAAAGATTCCATCAACTTTTGTGTCAGGCTGGTGGAAACGACCGGTGTAGCCCTGGCTCCGGGCCGAGGATTTGGCAAATATGGTGAAGGGTATGTTCGCGTTGCCCTCGTACAGCAACCCGACGTCCTCGAAACGGCAGTGCAAAAAATCCAGCACTTTCTCAAAACGGCTTGAAATCAGCTCAACTCCGTGTTGCCCAACGTGATGAACGCGGCTGATCCCTCCCGACCCCCCTGAACATCCAGCAGTCTGAATCTCTTACTAAACCTGTGAACCAATGCCTCTTTCCCCGGATGAAACAAAGCAGCTTTTAGAACGCCTAGTCTTTATCGACGGCACTGCTGACGAATGGGTGCAAGACGTGTGGGGGCTAAGCCCAACGCTGGGCGAAACCGCCGCTCGCCTAGTCGATGTGCTCAATGGCTTGATTGACTGCACCGCTGATGAGAAGTTAGAAAACCTGCTGCAGGGGTTTTATCGCGAACAGTTTGACGACTAAGACAGGTCAAGCAGTTCAGCCCCAAAGACACGAGACTCGAGCATGACCACACTCGCATCACAGGCATTCGCTCGAAAGGAAAAACCGGGGGCAATGCGATATCCATCGTGCTGATGACTCGCGGTGGATTAGCCTCTAAGCACCAGCGATCGCCCGCAGGCAAGCATTGCCACATTGACATGCGCCTGGAAACACCTGCCCGCAAAGGAAAAGGTGACTCACAAAATCAGGACTTTACGGATTACGGTCAATTCGGTTACCATTAGAGACTGTGTTAAAACCATAAAACAACAGGCATTGAATGGCTAAGAAGAGCATGGTTGCGCGGGAGCGCAAACGCGAAAAAATTGTTGCTCAGTATGCTGAGAAGCGAGCGGCGCTGATGGAAGAATTCCAGAACGCTGAAGGCCCCCAGGCCAAGTTCGCAATTCACCGCAAAATTCAACAGTTGCCTCGGGCCAGCTCTCGCACTCGTTTGCGTAATCGCTGTTGGAAGACGGGCCGCCCTCGGGGTTACTACCGTGACTTTGGGCTCTGCCGGAACCAATTGCGCCAAATGGCTCACGAAGGGCTACTGCCCGGCGTGGTGAAGTCAAGCTGGTAAAGGCTCCGAATCAATCGGATTAATCGACTAATGAATAGGACTGGGAGCGTCGCCACCAACTCCCAGCTAGTTTATGAACCCTAGATGCGGGGGTGGCAATTTGATGACATCTATTTGCAACGGAGAAAGTTATGTCGCGTTATAGAGGGCCTCGGCTCAGAGTTGTGCGTCGCTTGGGCGAACTACCCGGTCTGTCGCGCAAAGCGCCTCGCAAGGCGTATCCGCCCGGACAGCATGGTCAGGCGCGCAAGAAGAAGACCGAATATGCGATTCGTCTAGAAGAAAAGCAAAAGCTACGCTTTAACTACGGCGTCAGTGAGAAGCAGCTCATCCGCTACGTGAAGAAAGCTCGTCGAGCCGGTGGTTCGACTGGGTTAGTCATCCTGCAGCTGTTGGAAATGCGGTTGGATAACACGGTGTTTCGTCTCGGGTTTGCCCCCACGATTCCCGCCGCTCGCCAAATCGTCAACCATGGTCACATCAATGTGAATGGTCGCCTGTTGGATATTGCCAGCTATCAGTGTCGTCCCGGTGATGTGGTGGCCGTCCGCGATCGCGAAGCTTCCAAAAAGATGGTTGAGGGCAACCTGGAGTTCCCAGGTTTGGCCAACGTGCCGACTCACTTGGAACTGGACAAAGATAAGTTGACTGCCAAGGTTAACGGCATCATTGAGCGCGAATGGATCGCCCTCAACGTCAACGAACTGCTGGTGGTTGAGTACTATTCCCGGAAGGCGTAGACCACAATCCCCTAAGCAGCAGCTTTCACCTCGTGTGTGCAACTGCTACAGCCAAAAACCCCTCAGACTCACTGGAATCTGAGGGGTTTTGATATTTAAAGCCCTGCGATCGCAGGCCAAGTCATGGCAGTAGTCTCT